>NZ_PVWO01000128.1 GCF_003003845.1 Chamaesiphon polymorphus CCALA 037
AAATAAAGATTTACCCATTACCCATTACCCATTACCCATTACCCATTACCCATCCACTCATCTACTCATCCACTCATCTACTCATCCACCCATCCACCCCCTAGATGAAGCCTTGCATTCTGCTGACAACCGAGGGTACCTATCCATTTTTGGGTGGGGGTGTGAGTACTTGGTGTCATGAATTAACCCACAATATGCCAGAAGTAGATTTCAAGCTGCTGGCGATCGTCGCAAATCCTTATCTACCGCAGCAATATCAACTCTCAGCCAATGTCACTCAAGTCCTCAAGGTGCCGCTGTGGGGGATGGAAGACCCGATCGAATATGGGTGGCGATTTCCATTTTCTCGTGCCTTAAAGAGCAAAATTGCCACCACTGGGACGATAATTAACCAAAGATTTATCCCTCTATTCGAGCAACTTTTAAAGGGAATTTTGTTGCCAGATTTGATGGATATCGATACGCTCGGTCAGACGTTTGTCGCAATTCATAAATATTTTCTGCGCTATGACTATCATAAAACAATGACGTCGATCGAGGTGTGGGAATGTTTTCAAAAACTAGTTGCCACAGCTTGGCAATCGCAAGTTAAACCCGATCTCATTACACTTGGGGAGATTGCCGAAACGCTCAAGCTGCTTTATCGGTTACTAATCCCCTTGCACGTTCCAATTCCCGCCGTCGATTTAATTCACTCTTCAGCAGCTAGCTACTGTGGTTTACCAGGCATAATTGGCAAGCTTGAATATCGGATTCCCTATCTACTCACCGAACACGGTATTAATATTCGCGAGCAATATCTCAATCTCCGCACTTCGATTCCATCTGTTTTCGTGCGTCGCTTTTTGCATTATCTCGCCAGTGCTGTAGTGAAATTAAACTATCATTTCGCGGATCTTATCTTGCCAGTCTGTACCTATAACACCCGCTGGGAGCAGTGGTGGGATGTACCTCCCGAGAAAATAAAAGTTGTTTATAATGGTGCCGATCCAGATAAATTTACACCTCAAAACTATCCACCCAACGATCGACCCGTCGTCTTGAATATGGGACTGATTTTCGCGCTTAAAGGACAACTAACTTTAATTGAAGCTGCGGCAATTGTCCGCGAGACATTTCCCGATGTCGAATTTAGGCTTTATGGTAAACCCACAGACTTAGATTACTTCGCTCGCTGTCAGCAAAAAGTTCGAGAATATGGATTAGAAAAAATTGTTAATTTTGCTGGTTTTACCAGCGAACCATGGCGGGTTTATAGCGAGGCTGATGTTGTGGCAATGTCTAGTGTTTCTGAAGGCTTTCCATATGCAGTTATTGAGGCAATGTTTTGCGCCTGCGCGATCGTTTCTACCGATGTCGGTGGCGTTCCCGAAGCCTTGGAAGATACTGGCTTATTAGTACCAGCCGATCGACCGATCGAGTTGGCTAATGCGATTGTCAAGTTGCTGAGTTTAACGCATCAGCAGCGAAAACAAATGGGTGTAAAATCTCGACAGCGAGCGATCGAATTATTTACCCGATCGAAATGCGTGCAAACATACCTCGATACCTATCTGCAATTAATTCGCCAATCTCGCATCCGAGAATTGAAGCTGAATAGTAAATTATGACCAGCCATCGTCTCCAAAACTTGATTAATTCAATTTACACTAATTATCCTAATGTTTGCGATCCTTGGGAAATAGTCGCGATCGTCGAAGCTTTGGGATATACAGATAAAACGATAGAAAGTGATTTTGGCTGTCCTAATGCTCTCGTTCTCGGTCAATTTATCTATGCCCAGCGAGATCAATTTCCTTTTGTTGAAATAGCCACTCAAACTGAGAAAATTCAACCCACACTTAAAGATGAGCTAAATATATTTTTCACTCAATTCTTTCACAGCTTTATCTATACAGTTCCCTTTGTCATTTTATTGATACTAAACTATTTGCCAGTAGATAAGCAATCTGACTTTTTACCGCCAGAACTCAATTCATTGTTTGGATTTGTGACGATGGCTAGCCTAATTACCAGCGGCGGTTTCGTACAGATGATTAGCCGTAGAGGTTTATTTTACATCGGACTCAAAGCTCGCGTACAAGCTAACCGGATCTGTACTTCGATTCTATCGATGGGAATTTTTACAACTATTTTACTTGGCTCGTTTGGAGTGCTGTTTAGCTTTTACCAGGGGATTGCTGCCGATCGATATACGATCGTTGCGGGAATTTATTACCTAATTCTCAGTACGATTTGGATGCTATTTGCGATTATTGGACTCCAAAATCGATTTGCAGCACCAATTATTTTAATTGGCGTTACTTGTTGCTTTTTTGTATTTCGATTTTTCTTTAAGTTAAGTGCGCTAGAATCGCAAATAGCAATGATATCGATCGCGTTTGTCTCTTTAACCGTATTATTTGTATATAACCAGATCGAGTATCGATCGATGAAACCAAAGTTTGGGCAAACAGTTCAATTACCACGATTGAGTGTTCTTATTTATTTATTGATTCCCTACTTTTTCTATGGAATTGTTTATTTTGGATTTATCTTCGCCGATCGATTGGTAGCTAATATTGCTGTTGCTGGCCATTTTAGATCGATCGCAGGCAACAATCTAGAGTACCAAAATAGTATGGATTTAGCATTACTCAATCTACTACTCATAGTTCCCTTTGTAGAGTATTGTAGCTATAAAATGGTTGTATTTTGGTACGATCGAGCTAAAAATATGACTTTGATACAGGTCGATAGTTTATCCTGGCAATTACAAAAAAAGTATTGGTCTCTATTAAGCCATGTTTTATTATACTTTGGCTTGTTAATGTCGATAGTGATTATATTACTGTCGATTTTGCAGCGCAGTCAAATAGATAATGCTTTAACAATTTTTGCCTGTTTGGGATATTTATTATTCGCGATCGGTTTATTTAATACTGTGATTTTACTCAGTCTCGATCGACTGTATGACATTCTAGGAATATTGGCAACAGCCACAGTTATAGACTTTATTATCGGTTATTTACTTAGTAGTTTGTTCGGAGTATATCTCGCCGCGATCGGATTGGTAATCGGAGCAATTTTTTTTGCTATTACTTCCAGTAAAAAGATCCTCAATGCGATCGAGCGACCTGAGTATTGTTATTTTTATAGTGGATATTAAATTAGTGGATAGTGGATAGTGGATAGTTGAGAGAACTTGTTCTCTAAACTATTACCCATTACCCATTACCCATTACCCATCCACTCATCCACCCATCCACTCATCCACCCATCCACCCATCCACCCATCCACTTTTAACACTTTTAACTTCCGGCTTTAGACTCTCGTTCGCGTTGTTTTAAGAGATCTATGCTCCACGAGGTGCCGAGTCTGGTGGCTCCGGCGAGGATGAGTTCGACGGCTTGGGCGTGAGTGCGAATGCCGCCAGCGGCTTTGATGCCGATTTGGTTCTTGGTGAGATCCTTGAGAACGCGGACATCTTCTACCGTCACGTCTCCAGCCCAACCCGTACCCGTTTTGAGCATCCGTGCGCCTGCTTCCATACATATTTGGGCGGCAAGTTCTCGCTCTGGGGGTGTCAGCAACGACATTTCGAGGATTGCCTTTACCGCTAGTCCTGTAGATTCGCAGATTTCCCCAATTTCGCGGTGTACGTCGTCTGCTTTCCCCGCCTTCAACCAGCCGATATTAATGACAACATCCAACTCTTGGGCACCATTTTCTGCTGCTTCCTGAGCTTCATACAGCTTGGTAGCTGTCGTCGTGGCACCTGTGGGAAAACCAATGACAGTACAAATTTGCGGTTTTTTGCCATGTAATAAGCTGGTAACTTGCCGCACGTAGCAAGGATTGACGCACACAGCCGCAAATCCAAATCGATCTGCTTCTTGACACCACTGTTCTACCATAGCTGGAGTCGCCGCATTACCGAGCAAGGAATGATCGATATATGGGGTGATGTCGATGTTTTTGGATTCTTCGATTGGCATTGGGGAGTTGGGAGTTGGGAGTTGGGAGTTGGGAGTTGGGAGTTGGGAGAGAGGAAGTTAGGGGTTGGGAGAGAGGGAAGTTAGAGGTTGAGAGAAAAGCTAGATTGGAACGCAGTTCCACGATCGACTCCCAACTCCCAACTCCCAACTCCCAACTAATTTACCGGATTTGAGACAATACATACCGCAATCTGTCATAATCATCCTTGAGAATGAGGCTGACAGTGCGTCCGGCTGTGACTAACCACGATCGATCTCGCGATCGTAATTGATGAATTTCGCGAATGGTGGCAGCGGTGAGAGCTTCGACTGGCGCGCCTTGTACCTGTAATAATGTCCGCAAAAATTCCAACTGTTCGCTGAAGCGAATAATCTCTTCTTTTTCGCACTGATACACCCCCTGGTGGATTTGAGGCGGGCGGGGCGGTAAGTATTGATACATTTGCCCCTTATCGTCCTCAAAGCCGATAATCGCGGCTTTAAATTCGGTTTTGAGCATGGCAAAGATCTGAGGTTGCTCTTCGCGCAATTCGTCTAGAGACATCCCCAATGCACGGGCGCGATGGACAGAATCGATCGGGGCTGTGGTAGCATGATAAACCACCGCGAGGATTTGATTGCCCGTTTCCTCATCGGCTGCTTTGACGATACTGCCAAAAGTGGGCATAATTGCGAGCTTGAGGTCTTCTGGTTCTAGACATTGAGCCAAAAATTCGCAGGTAGATGTCTCGATTACCTCAGCGATGTGCTGGGGATTTTTGGCACCGATATTAAACTGAGGTAATGGTAAACGCACGGCTAGAGGATAGGGGCTAGATGGATATGCGGAATCTAGAGAAGCGATTGCATCGGTTTTATACTATAAATGGCGATGAGACTAGATCTTACTTTAATTATTGGCGTTGCTGATTTAAGGTATGATTTTCTGTTTTTGTATTTCTTTCCCCCGCTGTCTTGAAAAGGTGCTCTACTTGCGGCGCATCGAACGGGAGGGAACCTCCCGTTTGTGTGCGACAAGACAGGGCAAAGCCCAAGACCGCACTTTTCGCTCCCCGCTCCCCGCTCCCCGCTTCTATCTCTAGCTTTTCATACTTGAATCCAGCAACGCCTAATTATTATTTCCTACGCCAAGCATCGTTGCCCTCTACCTCGATCGAAACTATCCTTACCGGACATTCGATGTCGGGGCTGATGCGTGTCGATCGTCAGCAGCATTCGTCCAATATACTTCTTCCAAACCCACCTGAAAATCTTCTGTCATCCAAACCAAACCAGCTTGAGTGACTCTACCATCCACCATGGTAACTAACGAAAAGTTACGGACGGTACGTTCGATCGTCGAGAGAATGCGCGGACAACGTGCTGCATTGAGATAAACCGTATCGGGGCGAACGACAATCGGCTGGCGCAGGCGTTCTTTGGTGTGTCTGAGCTTGTGGTGCATATGCCCGAATGTCACCAGCGGAATCGATTTACCTTGCTCCTGGAGGCGCGCGATGGCAGCGGCTAAATCTGGATCGCCATAATCGCCACCGATAGGTTCGCCCCAATCTTTACCGCAGATCGATTCCGGATCTTCGCCTAGTCCAGTCGGCCCGTTGTGACCGATGATAATCAAATGTTCGCAAGTCGCATTCATCCCCATCTCGACAATCCGCTGGGTCGATGCCTCAAAACTAGCAATGCCATATCTGTCTTGATAAAAATCGCTATATTTCCATTCGGTACCACCCCAACTAAAGGGACGACTCCCCACCACTGAGAGATTGAATTGGGGAAAATCCAACTTGCCATAACCGACCGAACTCGCCCCCAGCAAGTCGATTTGCTGCTGCACGCGATCTTCGACCTTCGGATCGTAAGGACGTTTGCTGCGACCCCAATCGCTAGCAGTATACCAAGCATCGTGATTGCCAAAAATCGCGGCTTTAGGCAGGTCTAGAGCTGCCAACCGCCCGACTAGTTCGACGGCTTCGTTACCAAAGTCACCGACGAATAATACTAAATCTACACCTAAATGTTGAAGCGCGATCGCATCGGCTTCTTCCCATTGGTCGTGAACGTCACCAACGATCGCAATTCTAATCGGTTTGGGAGAATTCTCCAGCATGGTTATGATGAGCACTTAACTTGCGCCTTCATCATTATAGGGGCTGATGGGTGGATGGGTAGATGAGTAGATGGGTAAGATTTCAATCCCAAATCTGCCCAAAATCTACTAGGGAGCTTTGTAAGTAAAGAAGCGATTGAAGATCCCGATCGATTCGATCCGAGTATTGAAGTTGACAGATGGAACGGAGATATCGGATCGATAAATACTAAATAAGAACAAATTCTGACGAGACGTAGTTGCAGATAGCAGCGGACGAAGTTGCGGCAAATATGCGGCAACAGCCACCCGACAAGGCCCCTGAACCAGAACTCCCAATCCACCCGGATCGCGATCGCATTGGTCTCTAGCCAGATTGCCAATTTGCTCGACCGCATAGGTTTCATACGCCGCTCGATCGGGATTGGTCAATGCCAGTCCGCATAATGCAAAAATACCTAGTAATGCTATTTGCCACCGTGCCATATTCACAATCGACTCACTCACTAAAATTATTCTACAGCAGCACTAGACTAATTTACGGAAGCTATGTTATAGTGAGTTTTACGGCTATGGCATGGCGAGCGTCGCCTAGTGGTTATGGCAGAGGTTTGTGGTACCTCCACTCGCGGGTTCGAATCCCGTCGTTCGCCCTTATAAATACCACATGAAAACCTCCAAATTTGTTTGGGGGTTTTTCAATTTTCTGGCTCAATCTACAATCTGGCTGTATCGATCGATCGAGAGTCAGAAGATCCGCGTTGGAACGACTGTCCGTAGGGAATAAATCGGATTTCAATCCGGCGTCTGGCGTCATTTGCACCTCGATCGATCTTAGCGAGTTCGCCCGATGGCATGTATAGTTGACCCGCAGAATAAGCTCTAAACTTAACTTTATTCAATCCCTTGGTAGTTAAAAACTGGACGACGGCAACTGCCCTCAGCAGTCCTAAATCGGTATTAGAGCCAGCTTTTAAAGCATTAATTGGTGCGGCTCCAGTAGCGGCTGAAGTGAGTTTCCGATCTAGGTTACTAGCATTACTAACTCCCTGACTATCGGTGTGACCGATAATTTGGATAAAGTCGATATCACCTTTGGCTGTAGCTTTTTTGATTTCGGGTAAAATAGTATTCTGGATGTATTTTTGCAGTTCGGGTGTTAATTCGGCACTCCCCGATGGAAATTTGAAGTTGCCAGACTTTTCGTCGATGATAATTGGGGATGCGGATTCGAGTTTTTTAGCGATCGATATCGACTGCAATAAACTAATCAGCAATAAAAAGCTAATAATCATAAAAGCATTGGACATCAGATCGGTAAATGCTTGAAAGATATTTAATTCCTCTTCTTTGGTAGCTCTTGCCGTTCTTCTAGACATATTATTTTAGGTCGATCGTTTTGAATTAGTCCCGAAAAAATTACTGTCGCTATACTTTGTCGATACCGATATTTGATACAATTGTATCCAGTTTGTCAATTACTGCTAGTAATTTTCGCAAAGACTCTTTGTCTGTTTGAATTTTTGGCTCTAAGAGATCTATCAGCGATTGCCAGTTGGCGCGATTGATAATATTAATTTCTTGGATGGATAGGTCGGTGCTATGCAATACTTTTTGATAATTGCGATCGAATCCAGCAAGGGCGGTTTGAGTCGATTCCGAAACTTGGGCGGTATTTTGACTGAGATTGACTACTTCCGAACCAAAGCGATCGATTGTATTGACAGCTCGATCGATCGAGGCAATTGCTGGTTCTAATTTAGTAACAATCGGCTGAATATTTTGTGATGCTTGACTGAAGACTGCTGTCGAATTTGCAAACTCAGTCTGGGTATTTTGCCACTTATCGGCAGCATTAGATAGCTCGATCGCCATCGAACTATCGCGAACAATTTGAGCGGCATTAACGAAGGTATTTGCGCCCGATTGGATGCTTTCTGTTGTCTTTTCTAAACCTTGATAAACTCGATCGGCAATTTCATTTGCTTGTTGATTCCTGCTGGTAATTTCGGCGACACTAGCGGTTAAAGTTTGAGTCGAACTAGTAAATGCTGATTGGGTAACGGCGAGATTTTCGACTAAACTATTGAGATGTTTGATGATATTATTTGTCTTGACTTTATTTGCTGCTGTAGCAAAGCTTTCGATTCCAGATTGGAGCTGGGGAATGGCATCTAAAAAAGTCTGTGTTTGCGTTTCCAGTGCGGTAGCCGATTTCTGAAATATGGCAGCACCTGCACCGAGAGTTTCAGATGCTGTGGCAATTTGGCTAGTAGAAGTTTGCCAAGTTTGGTAAACTTGTTGTGCTAGTTGGGCGGCGACTTGGTTGCTAGCTCCGATGCCGACGAGGGATGTTTGGAGAGTTTGAGTGGAATTAGCAAAAGCTTGTTGATTGGTATGGAGTTCGGCTAATACTCGATCGAGATTTTGGACGATATTATTATGCTCGATTTGGTTAGCAGCTAATTTAAATGTGTCTGCACCACTTTTAAATCCATTCAGCGATTCGGCGAGAGTTTTAGTCTGAAGTTCGAGCGATGTGGCTGCTTGTTGAAAGGTGGTAGCACCTGTCGAGATCGTCCCCGCTGCATTCGAGAAATTTGTATACACATTTTCGGCAATTTTATTGATGCGGCTACACTCTTCGGCAATTTGACTGGCAGCTTTACCAAAAGATATTTCTAATGCGGCACCAACATTTTCATGAAATCTGGTAAGAAACTCTTGCTGTTGCCTTACCATGCGATCGATCGCTAGATCTAGCCTTGTATTACCTTCGATAGTTGGTTTGTAGATATTATCGAGATAATCTTCGAGTCCAGCCATCAATTTGGATTTGGCAATATTAGTATTGCAAGCAGTATTAGTTATACTTAAGAGCGAGCCAAATACTAGTCCAAATAAACTAGTCGAAAAAGCGACCCCCATATCTTGTAATGGCGATTGCAATCCTTGAACTAGCCTGCCAATATCGGGATTACTTTGACTAAAGCCAGTAACGATCGCTGAGATATTAGTTAAGTTATTAGTAATTCCGAAGAAAGTACCGATCAATCCAAACGCAATTAATAAATTAGGCAATACTTTGGTAATGCTATCTAGCCGATCGTATTCAATTTCAAACTTACCATAAGCAATTGTTTCATCCTGGTAAACACTATCGATTAAAGCGATCGTATTCACCTGTTCTAATTTTTGACTTGCCTGCTGATAGCGACTTCGCAGTCGCTTGACAATCTCCGGTTGAATGCCTTCTGCTTCACCGCTAATTAGTAAGCGGGAGATCTTCTTATTTAGTTCTTGAAGTCTTTGGTAAAGACTAATCCGTAAATAGAATACCGCGATCGCAGGTAAGATGACTGAAACTAAGATGGCTAGTTGAGTTTCTAGTGGGATTAATGTAAATAATTGCATGTGTTATCGAGCGGGTTAATGGTAGATGTTTAGCTGAGATGGTTTTTAAAAAACACGATCGCTACAACCAGAGCGGAGTCTTTAACCAACGTCGCATACAGCCTTTTAAAGGGACTAGCAGCATTTCTTAACCACGAGGATCGATAATATCAGCATCGATTTCCCCCTGCGAAGGTTCCCGATCGTGAGTTGCTGGACGTTGAGCCTGGAGCGTTTTACTATAATTAACCGGATTGGTTTTAGCTAACTTATCCAAATAGCCCCACAACCGCTTCAAAATGCCCTCGGTAGCCGCTCGATCGATCGTCATCTCTTCGCCCCAGACAATGCCAATTTCGGGGTAGTTGGGGTGCTCCCTGGGCAGCGCGACTACATACTGAATAAAGGTTTTGAGTCGCGGTAAATAGAGATCGTGCCACTGACTGGGATCTGCTTGAATTTCAGTAATAATCTCTTTGCGACGAGCGTTGAGACTATTGGCAACGCCAACAGCTTTAGAGATTTGTTCTAAAGCTTCGCTCCACACCAAACTTAGTTGAATATAGTTTTTACTAATGCCATATTCATCCTCAATTTCATAGAGATAACAATTATCTTGTGGTGTTAATATGCCAAAAGCCAAGCACGCATAAAAAGCATCTTGCATCTCTTCCATCCGCCGTGCCTCCGGCGGAATAATTTCTGAGAATGTTTGCCGATAATCGTTATGAATTCGCGATCGATTTTGGGAGTATTCGCGATCGTAATGTTCGCGCATTCGATCGATCCCTTGGATCAACCGTAGCGGGAAAGCGGCATACTCATTGACGATGACGATCTCGCTATTATTTTGGATGGATTTAATCGTCGATTCGGAAATGCCGACATTTCTGGTTAGTAATTCTTGTAATTGTTGACTCGATCGATCGTCGGTGCGCGTGAAGGCAATTATTTCTGACTTATTACCACCATCTTCATAAAAGTGTCCGTCTCTAACTAATAATGGTAGTAAGGGTTGGGCTTCGCTAATAATTTGCCGCATTCGCCGTTCGGCATTGCCAGAAGCCAGCGGATATTTCTGGAGAAATCTCGCCATTACTGGCTGTAACGATCCGATTGCTTGAGTGCCAAAGATTTTATCGATCGTAGCTGTAATATTAGTACCTAACAATCGATCGTCTATATCTGGCGATCGAACTAGATAGCGAATCGAGCTAGCTGCTGCCTTTTCTTCATCGGTAACTTGCACCAAGAAGTATAGCAATGACTTATCGATAAAGATAAATTTATCGGTGAGGATTTGACCGCTAATATCGATAAGAATAGCCTTCTCATTTTGTTCTGGTAAGAAATCTAAATAGCAAGTATTCGCATCCTCCGGCGAGAATAATGCTTCCCCTGTGATGCCGTCGGTATTGAGACGTTCTAAATCTTCGGCACACTTTTCAAAGTTGCGTTCGACAGATGTTAATAATTGAGAGAGCGTACCAGCTTGTTGAATTAGCGATCGAATAAAGCTCGATACTTCTGTCGTAATAACTAAGGCTGATTTATGGAGTTGATAATCGAAGTTTTCCTGAATTAACTTCTTCGTATTCGTTACGATCTGAGTTGCTTCTACCTGAAAGTCTTTATTCTTCTGTTTGTTATTATCTAATACTCCTAAAAATCCTTTCTTTTCCTCAACATCTTGCAGTCGCCGCTCGGCACTTCGCCACTGATTATCGAGATCTTCGGCAGTAGCTAAACCATTTTTAGTTTGAATGTAATCTTCTAACCCACGTTGATACTCATTAATCTGCGTCAAGATCGCTTCGAGCCAACCCCGCGCACTATTGAGCGAAAATTCTGGGTGCGATGGCGTTAAAAGTTCGCCAAAGAATTGCCCGATCTCATTAACGATCGAATTGGTAAGTTGAGGTTGTGTTTTTTGAATGCGAGTCAACCATGCACCGCGAATATCATCGCTTTCTCCCGGCTGAACTTTCCGAAATTGGGCGCGAGTTTCACTGCGTAATTGTAGCAAGAGTTGCGCTCGATCGTCCGGTTTTTGTATCAGTGCAATTTCTTGTTCGATTTTTATCCCCCAAGCCTTCAGAGCTTGGGCGAATGTTTTGCCATTATCTTGCACCATCCCTTGCAACCGATACGGGAATGCACGTTCCAGATCCGAGTCACCCCACTTCGATAAAAAGCGATTTAATAATAACCCCGGATCTGGACTTTGCCCGATTCCCTTGAGCCAAAATTTTACCAACCGCTGACTGACTTTCGTCAGTGCCATTTTCCCAATCCGATCTTGAGGCGAATAGATTTTCGCCAATCCAAATGTCAGATATCGCTGAATATTCCGCCGAGGATGACTGTCTAAACGGGTAAGTTTATCCCGAAAATTATCTTTTTGGCTCTTAATTACCGAAGTCAACTCATCGCCAAAGTCGAGGAAAATTTTGTGAGCGACGATATTACAAAGCTTATTTTTATCCAGAACTCGATAATCTGTCGCCGTGCGATTGGAGAGGATATAAGTAAAATCAAACGGCGGACGATCTTCACTGATATTAGCTAGCTGCTGGGGGTCATAACAAGCTTCAAACCGGGTATTACTAGCCGCATAGTGATTTAACTCCTTGAGTGCGGCGTAGACATTGGCATTCATGCTCGGCGTATCGCCATAGAGTTCGGGACTAATTATCCAGTAGCCGACTAATTTATTCTCAATATCTCCATAAGCCTTGCGGAGCGCATACGCCACATCCAAAAACATCCCGCTACCAGTGCCGCCACAGAGCGAGCCAACTACAAAAATATTCAAACCACGCTCGACGCTAAATCCCCGCCCTAGCATCGCCTGCTCGTGACCTCTGGTGCGATTTTCAGCAGTCTCGATCGCGGCTTTAATCTGGCGATAATTATGAAAGAAAGATAGCCGCCCCACCGGACGAATCCCACCAGCACCATCTTCGATCGCCTTTACATTCCGAATCAATTGCGGTGGCAACCAGGACTTAATATGGTCGTAGGGACTTTTGCGATCGAATTCACCTTGCTGCTCCAATCCACCCAAAAGCTGGTCGATTTCCTGACTAGTCATCGTCGCAATGACACGCTCGGCGGGCGTAAATAAAATATTTTCACCCCGATAACTATTCCCCGTACTCAAACCCGAAATATCACTCGCCCCCTTATCCGCATCGATATGGACGAAACTCACCACTGGCAACGCATCTAGCCTACCATGTCGATCGATGAT
>NZ_PVWO01000614.1 GCF_003003845.1 Chamaesiphon polymorphus CCALA 037
CCCAACCCCCAACCCCCTATGTACATCGACGACGAAGAACTCCGAGGACTATACAAAACCTCCGCTACCGAACACATCCAAGCGATCGAGTCGGCATTAATGCAGTTAGAAAAGCAACCGCAAAATTCGGCTGTATTAAAAGAGTTATTACGCTCGGCGCACACGCTCAAAGGTGACTCGCGGATGTTGGGAGTGGAGGATGTCGAAACACTCGTTCACCAGATTGAAGAGTGTCTGATGCCCATCGACAAAGGTGGTGCGGCAATGACAGAACAATTGTGCGATCGATTGTATTTGGGTTTGGATACCATTAAGAAACTCGCCCATACGGCGGTAACTGGCGAACCCAACGATGTCAATATGTTTTATATATTGGCCACATTAATGGGTGATGTCGATGCCAATGCCATTCCGTCGATCCCAGCATCACCGACAACAGCTACTCTATCCGATCGCACGGCGCAAGCCTTGAGTTTTGACGATAGTGGCATCGATATGGATGCTACCGCCTCTGATGGTTGGATGAGTGCGGGTGACGACAGCTCTTTGTTCGATACGCCTACAGATTTGTGGGTACACGAACGCCCCGCTGCGCCGCTGCCAACTGTAGCAGAACCGCTATCGATCGAAGCAATGGAGATTCAACCTCCAGCTCCAGGATCGTTAGAGTCATCCCAACTCAAAGCCAGTTTCTTGGAGTTAGCCGCAGATTTATTTCCAGCAGATTCAACTCTGCCGCCGTTGGATGCTCAAACAGGCTTAAACGACTTTACCATGATGCCTGGTACCGCCCAGATCGAAGATCTGCCGAGCGAGATGCCTACTGACTATCTGCTGTTTGCCCCAGACGATAACTTTACCTTAATTCCCAGTACCGAAATTGACGTTGGCGAAGCCTCCCTGAAAGGGAATCGCGCTTTCGATCTGGAGGAGCGGTCTTTGTCGGATACGGGTTTCCCGCTATTAGATGCTCTCCCCGTAGACTCGCCACTCGATCGGCACAACTCTACCAAAGAGGATGATGATTTGTTCTCTTCCTCTTTTGACAACCTGCTAGTTCCGCCGCTAGAAAATATCCCAGCAGAGGAATTCCCGACGTTAGCGGATCGCCCAGAAGCCCAGCCACCAGTCGAGGAGAAGATCGCACCGCCAATTGTTGCTACACCAAAAGCCCCACCTGCTCCAGCCACCGGGATTGGTGACGATCGCATCGACACAATTCGAGTCGATGCCAAACAGTTAGATGCCTTGATGGGACAATCTGGCGAAATTAATGTCATCAACCAACAGATTGCCAGTAGGTTACTCGATCTAGACACCTTGCTCGAACTTTGGGAAAATGGCAGTCGCGATTATCAGTCTCTGCAAAACTCGATCCAGCAAAATCCTTCCCAATTGTCCCTCGATCGGCAATTGAGTCACCTCGATCGTCAGTGGGCGCAGATGGGAGCTTTGATTAGTAAGTTCAAAAAAGCGATCGGTGGTGATAGTTCGAGATTAGAACTAGTTACCTCCGCTCTCGATTCGGGCGTCAAAAAGCTCAGACTACTACCGCTAGCGACGATTTTGAATCTCTTTCCTCGGATGGTAAGAGATTTAGCCAAAACTCAATCTAAAGAAATTAATTTCGCGATCGAAGGTGGCGACCTACTCCTCGATAAACGCCTCCTAGAAGAGATTAAAGACCCATTAATGCATATTTTGCGAAATGCGATCGATCACGGCATTGAGACGCCTTTAGAACGCCAGCAGAACGGTAAATTGGCCGCTGCAACCCTGCTCATTCAAGTCCGCCAAACTGGCAACCAAACCACGATCGAGATCCTTGACGATGGGCGAGGGTTGGACATACAACGGATTAAAGCGACCGCAATTAAGCGGGGACTGCACACCAAGGCAGAATTAGATGCCATGAGCGTCGATCGCATCCAATCCCTGATCTTTGCCTCGGGCTTTTCTACCCGCGCGCGGGTCACCGAGCTATCCGGACGCGGTGTGGGCTTGGATATCGTCAAGACCAATATCGAACGCATCAAAGGCTCAGTCGATGTCGAATCATCACCCGATCGCGGTTGTACGTTCCGGATCGTCCTCAGTCACGCGATCGGTAGTTCGCAAGTGATGATGGTCGAAGTCCGCCACCAAACCTACGCCATCCCCGTCGAATATGTCGATCGGATGTTGCTGGTCAACAAAGCGGAAATCTTCGCACTCGGCGGTACTCCGACCACTCAGATTAACGGTCAAACGACGACAGTGGCTTGGCTGGCAGACTTGCTCTCTCTACCCGCGCTCGCTCCCAATTCTCCTGGAGAACTAACTCGCACGAGTAAATCGATCGCCTGCTTACTGCTCCAATCGGGACGGCAACAATTAGCACTATTAGTCGATCGGATCGAAGATCGTCAACTAGTGACGGTCGAGTCGCCCCATCCCTTGCTCCACAATGTCCCCCATCTTGCTGGGGCGACAATTTTGGGCACGGGAGAAGTCTGTCTGGTACTCAATCCCCTGGATTTGTTTGCCACGGCTGGGGGCAATCGTCCGAGCGGTTCGATAACCGCTGCCGCGACGACCCCAATGTTTGCGACTCAAGCTCCTGCCATTCTCTTGGTAGAAGACTCACTTGTAATTCGCACGCAGATGACGCGGATTCTCCAGGGGGCTGGCTACCGCGTCACCACTGCCAATGACGGCGTCGAAGGCTGGGAAAAACTCCAAGCCGAGCAATTCGATCTCGTCGTCTCTGACGTCGAAATGCCGCGCTGGGGCGGTCTCAAACTTACCACTGAGATTCGCAATCATGCTGACTATCAGCATCTCCCGATCGTCTTAGTGACCACACTCTCCCAATCCGCCGATCGCGATCGCGGCTTTGAAGCTGGTGCCACCGCCTATCTCACCAAAGGCGATTTCGACCAGCAACTTTTGCTCGATACGCTCAATCGGTTGATCTGAGTTGGGAGTGCGGAGTTGGGAGT
>NZ_PVWO01000129.1 GCF_003003845.1 Chamaesiphon polymorphus CCALA 037
GGAGGGAGCAAAAGCCCCCCTGCTTGTTGCAACACATGCGGAGGTTCCCTCCGCGTGGTTGCATCCGCTTTATAAGGGGGGTTGGGGGGGTAAACCAACCGAAAACGAAGTCTAGCGGACTTGTACTTGTGTACACACCGTAGACCTTTATGGTGGAGATATTAGATTTACAAACATCGATCGAGAGTAGTTCGCGAAATTAGCGATCGACAAGACCGCACAGAGATCTACTCCTCACTGAAGGGTTCAAATTCTTCTATTTCTTCTGTTTCTTCTGTTTCTTCTATTTCAGCTATTTCCTCCATGTTTGTTGGTAATAATTCTAATTGCGTCGATTCAACTTCAGCTTCTGCCGACTCGTCAGTGAGTGACTCGGTGGCGGCTTCAGACATCATGCTGGTGACGGTGACTAGATCGATTTGCTGGCGATAATAGTCTACACTCTTGACTTGGACTTCGACGCGATCGCCCAAACGATATGAGGTGCGATTTTTGCGTCCGACTAGGCAAGCATAGCGGGGGCGAAATTCGTACCAGTCATCTTTGAGCGAGCTGACGTGGACTAAGCCTTCGACGAGCGAGTCTTCGATTTCGACGAAGAACCCGTAAGATTGGACGCCTGTAATTAAGCCTTGGAAGATGTCGCCAGTCCGCGCTTTCATCTTTTCGGCTTTTTGTAACCCCGCGAGATCGTTTTCGGCATCTTGGGCGATTTTAGTGCGATCGTTGAGATGGGCGATCGTGCCTGCAATTTGCGTCTCTAGTTCTTGTTGAACCGTTGGCGTGAGCACGTTCCAAGTAATTTGGCCGTGACAGGTAGTGCTACCTAAATTGACTATTTCTTTGGCGCGGGAGGTTTTGCGATCGCGTCCGTTGGCAAAGATTTCGTGCAGTACGCGCTGGACTACGATATCGGGATAGCGATGTAGTGGCGAGACTGCGTGGGTATATCCATTTTCGATCGCCAGTCCAAAGTGGGTACCGGGGCTGGTACTATATACGGTGGTTTTGAGCAGGGACTTAAATAGATAGTTGAGTACCTGCGGCACTGGCGATTGGGGGAATTGCAGGCTCAGACGTTGTAAATCGGCGACGCTGACTTCGGTTTCGACTTCACCTTCAAAATTTAAGCCCAGATTGATCGCGAGCTTGATCGTATCGTTGACTTCGACTAGTTCGGGATTGTGTTGGACGGCATAAATCCCTGGTACCTGGAGAGCTTGGAGATGGACGGCGATCGCATAGTTGGCCATTACCATCACATCAGTGAGCAGGGATTGTGGATCGTCGAGGAAGATGACTCCCAATCGTCCTTCATCGGCAAAGGGGGCTTGCTTTTGGATCAGATCTACTTCCAGACCGCCCCTAGATCGCCGCTGCGCTCTGAAAGCTGGGGCGATGACGTTCCAGATCGGTTTGATGATTTCAACAGTTTGAGGTTCGATTTCGGTGGCTTCGTCTGCCAATACTGTGGCAATCTGGTTGGGATCGAGCAACCAATCCAATCTGATGCGGCTCGGCTGAATATTAAATTCGATCGATTCACCGCGCTCGTTGAGGGATAAAAATACCGAAATTGCCAGTCGTTCGGCTCCAGGGACGAAGCCACACGTCTGATGGACGGCAGCAGGTAATAAGGGGATGGTATTTTCGCCTAAAAATACTGCCGTGCCGCGCTTTCTGGCTTCGCGATCGAGTCTGTCGTCGGCGGTAATATAGCTAGCAATGTCGGCAATATGGACGCCCAATCGCCAGATCTCACCATCTAAATGTTCGATCGTCAATGCGCTATCGGTAGGTGCGGATAGCGCGCTGACGGCAATTGTCGGTAAATGGGTCAGATCTACGCGTTTATCGGCGATCGGATCTTTAAATCCTCTAGCAATATTCGCCGCCGCAGTTTCGACTGCTGCGGTAAATGTCTGGTGCAGATCGTGTTTGCAAGTCACGATATCGATATCTGCTGCCGATTCGGCTGTGGTACCTAGTACTCTAGCCACTTTACCGATCGGTAATTCTTGACCGATGGCATGACGCAACACATCAACGTGGACGAGATAATCGAGAATTTCATCGAGATCGATCCGCTCGTGTCCGTTATTGGGACTATCCCCATTATTGGTCACTGCCAACTCAAATAACAATCGATCGTCCAAGGGAATCGCTCGATAGTCGCCTGTTTCCAACCGTTTGACTTTGGCCAAAACTGAAGGATTGGCGCGTTCTAAAATTAGCTTGACAGAGCCTTCGGGACTGCGCCGTCGCGTCCCTTCTTTGATGACCTCAATCAAGACGCGATCGCCATTCCAGGCATTGCTGAGGTGACTTTCGCGAATGTAAATATCATCCGCGCTCTCCTCATCCTGGATAGCAAAGCAAAAACCCTTACTCGAACAGCGGAGTTTTGCCTCCACAATTTGGTCTGTTACTTCGCGCCGATATTTCCCCTTTTCTTTTGTCAAGATGCCAATTTTTTCGAGCAAATCTAACGCCAGATCCAATTGCTCGACACTCGACGGGGTTTCACAACCTAATTTCTTTTCTAATATTTTTGGGGTAACTAACTTCTCAGAACTAACATGCGACAGCAGCGTGGCGATCGAAAATTCCATATAGTTTAATTTACCTCCACCCAGGGACATATTCATTTATTAAATTTGTAGTACTGCTAATTTACGACATACTAGGCAAAGGTTCTCTTAATGACAATTTTAGCAATAGTAAACGATCGGGATGTGGGCTGGTTATACTTGACAGATGGCTGTGGTTGTTAGACCAATGGATTTCGATTTACTACATATTGCCAAACATTCGACTAGACCGGGATCGCCGACTAGGATCGAGCGCAACTTCCAACTCAAAGATCGATATCTAAATAATTATTGCTAACTAACGATCGACCTGTAAATTTTTAGTCCGAAGCATTGGCATCGCCCCGATAATAAGAGCTTCGATTGCCACTCCAGCGAAGCGTTTCCGCATTTCTAAGTGTGAAAACCTCAGAAAATTTGCTCGTGGAGATGCGACAGCAGATAAAGTCGCACGCAAGTTTCTTCAACATACGCTTGGCATCGCAACGCGAAACTTGATAATACAGCCGATTCCTGACACGATATTGACTATTTTTGCTGTAACTCTACTCAGAGGTTGCAGTTATTTTGTGCATCGTTTGGACTCGTCAAATTTCGAGCTTCTGCGCTCTCATCAATATCAGTGTTGGTTACACTCTTTTTGCTCCTCCATCTTCGAGAGATCGAGTAAGTCGATCGCACAATTGTTTGATGGTGGTTGCTAAAGTCAGTAACATCATCACTGGCAGCGATGGCCGTAATTAATGCTTATCTCTATAATATTACCCCCGAATGTCATTTCTAATACCATTTCGATCGAACGGGTCTGAGAAATCACGATTTTGGGAAGCGGGATCGAATGCTAACTTCGATCGATGTGTCGGCGAGCGACGATGCTGCTCAGAAATTTTGGATTAAAACACTTATCTCTCCTTTAATTCATCTTTGTTAATTTCAATTTGTGCCTGCTGTACATCTCCAATGCCGAGTCGCTTGACAGATTATGGTAATTACCACCATAATATAGTAAAGCTATTTTGAATGAATTCAATGAATCTAACCACCGTCCAAACCGACCGAGATCGAGTGCTATCACAGTCGATATCATCCTTATCCATAGGGGGTTGCGGCTTATTGACCGACCTGTATCAACTCACGATGACCGCTTGTTATGTCGGCGAATCGATCGAGCGATCGGCAGCTAGTTTCGAGTTGTTTGTGCGAAAATTACCAAAAGGCTTTGGCTATCTGATCGCCATGGGTTTAGCTCAAGCCTTGGAATATCTCGAAAGCTTGCAGTTTAGCTCCACCCACATTGCCGCACTTCAAGCCACTGGGGTTTTTAAAAACGCCCCCGACAGATTTTGGGAACTACTCGCCACCGCCAAATTTACTGGCGATGTGTGGGCTGTACCCGAAGGTACGGCTGTCTTTGCAAACGAACCGATTCTGCGAATTGAAGCCCCATTATGGCAAGCACAGCTCGTCGAAACTTACCTACTCAATACCATCAACTACCAAACCCTGATTGCCACCAGAGCAGCCAGAATTCGGGATGTCGCAGGTGCAGATGCTACTTTGCTCGAATTCGGTACTAGGCGGGCTTTTAGCCCGCAGGCGTCAATCTGGGCGGCACGAGCGGCAATTGCTGGGGGATTGGATACTACTTCCAACGTTTTGGCTGCTCTAAAATTGGGGTATCAACCCAGCGGTACGATGGCACATTCGTTAGTTATGGCAATCGGCGCACTTGAAGGTAGCGAGCAGGCGGCATTTACGGCTTTCGATCGATATTTTCCTGGCGCACCATTACTTATCGATACTTACGATCCGATCGCAGCAGCAACAGGTTTAGCTACACGAGTAGCAGCAGGAGAAATCGAGCTATCGGGAATTCGCTTAGACTCTGGAGATTTGATTGCTTTATCTAAGCAAGTTAATTCTATTTTACCAAATGTCGAAATTTTTGCTAGTGGCGATTTGGATGAATGGGAAATTGCCAAATTGCGATCGGCAAATGCCCCAATCTCTGGTTATGGTTTGGGAACTAAGTTAGTTACAGGCAGTCCCGTCAATGGAGTCTACAAACTAGTAGAAATCGAAAATCTGCCTACGATGAAAAAATCTCCAGAGAAAATGACATATCCAGGTAGAAAACAGATTTTTAGACAAGTTCGGGATGGACAGTTTACTGAAGATATATTAGGTTTAGCTAATGAAGGCACCGGACTATTACAACTAGTGATGAGCGAAGGAGAACGCTTGAAATCTGACGACTCTTTACCAGCAATTAGGGAACATACCGACGCTAATGTTGCTAGTTTGTCCAGAGAAATTAGAGATATTAATTATACAGGCACTGCACCAGTTAATATTTCACCAGCACTAGCAGAAATAACTCAAAGTTTGATGACTCCAAGTTAACATAGTCGATTGACTTCGGTGCATTATATCAGCGTTGGTGCGTTACGCTGTCGCGATAACACACCCTACTATCTAATTCCTATTCACTATCCACTATCCACTATTCACTATTCACTAATTTAGATGAAAGTCGCCTTATTTGGAACCAGTGCCGATCCGCCGACGATCGCACATCAAGATATCATTCGATGGTTGGCATCGCAACAATTCGAGCGAGTAGCAATTTGGGCAGCAGATAACCCATTTAAAGCACATGGAGCGACTCTAGAACAGCGATCGCAGATGCTAGAGTTATTAATTCAAGAGATCGAGCCACCACTGAGCCAACACGTTCGAGTGTATCGCAAATTAAGTAGCAAGCGGACGATCGAAAGTCTAATTATCGCTCAAAAGATTTGGGTAGGTGCTGAATTTATTTTGACAGTTGGTGCCGATTTAATTCCCCAATTGCCACGGTGGTATCAAGCTAGCGAGCTACTAAATCAAGTCAAGCTTTTAATCGTACCACGTACCGGAAATAGCATCGAGCAAATCGATCTTCAAAGACTCACAGATTTAGGCGCAAAATTTGAAATCGCACCATTATCGACACCCATTATTTCTTCATCTGCAATTCGGAATAATCACACTACTCAAGGCGTATCGCCACAAGTAGCGAACTATATTCAGCAACATCACTTATATTCTCTAATCGATGACTCCCGTGACAGAGCGAAACTCAAGTAAACAGACACTGGCTGATTTTAAAGTCGGTGTAGACAATGCCATCTTCTCGATCGACACTCAACAAAATCGCTTATTAATATTATTAGTCATGCGCCATGACGAACCCTATTTGGGCTATTGGTGTTTGCCTGGTACCCTAGTCAGAAATGGCGAAACATTAGAAACTGCTGCCGATCGAATCTTAGCCGAAAAAATCAAAGTCGATAATTTATATCTCGAACAATTATATACTTTTGGTGGCCCCGGACGCGATCCGCGCGAAGCCGCCGATCGTTATGACGTGCGATATTTATCTGTCAGTTATTTTGCCTTAGTTAGATACGAAGCCGCCGAACTAATCGCCACAGGCGTTGGGGGAATTGCTTGGTATCCGATCGACAAATTACCCGATCTCGCCTTCGATCATCGCCAAATTATCGAATACGGACATCAACGCCTTCGCAATAAATTGGAGTACAGCCCGATCGCCTTTGATGTGTTGCCAGAACTATTTACACTCAGCGATATTTATCAATTATACACCACAGTTCTAGGCGAGCATTTCTCCGACTACTCGAATTTTCGCAATCGCTTAATTAAGCTCAAGTTTCTCGAAGATACAGGTATCAAGTCCTCTCGCGGTAGCGGACGTCCGGCTAGTTTGTATCGCTTCGATCCAGTTGCGTTCGCGCCATTGAAAGATAAGCCTTTATTGTTTGTATAAAATCCACTTATTGTTAGATCGGAATGTATGTAGTAAGTATATTGAAGTTAGACTTTATCTGTGAGCTGTATATTCCTTTATCATTGAAAATAGAAGGCTATGAATATGGAAATTATTATCTTAGATGTGGCGATAGCCACTCGCTCCTTGAATTAGGAATATCTCGTGAAAATGGGATGCTAGTATCGATTACGCTTGTCATAGCAGCTAACTACTCTGTTGGTCAAATGCCATTGCTCCCAGACGAGATCGAAAAGGGATTACCACTATTCGATCTAGCTCTGTGGAAAGGAGATAGATGCAAAGATATTAATAATCCAGTTGATTTAGTTTTCATCGATACTAATGCAGTTTTGTTAATTATAGATAAAAATCTAAAAGCCAAAAAAGTCCTCTGGAGCGAAAATCTAAAATTCGCTATCTCCGATGGTTATCCATGTTGGCTATTAGTCGATAATTTAACTGACGAGCAAATAACTCATTTAAAAAATGAAATCTCTCACATAACGCAAGTCGAACAAATTATGTATTAACAAACTAAATATCCTTTTCCAGTATCTATAACTATAAATATGTTCGTTACTAATACGTTAAAATTAAATTTATATATCGATCGAGATATTCCATTGTCATTGCAAGTCGAGAGATTCGATCGACAGGCAGATCGCATTGGTTATTTTTCTAAATATTCATTGGTGTTAGACGATATCGATCGCGAGTGTGAAGAAATTTATCTCAATTATTGCGATCGCGATTCATTACTCGAATTGGGTATGTCTACACAGACTGGGATGTTGACATCAATTAACCTCGTACAGATATCTAAATGGGATGTCGGAAATCTACCACTCGTTCCCGACCGTACTGTACTAGGATTACCTGTATTCGATATAAAATTATGGGTTAAAAAACAATATATTGAGATCGAAGGTGCAGTTAAATTACTCATCGTCGAGCGATCGGTAGTAATAATTTTAGATGAAACCAGAACGGCAGATCGGGCTTCGATTAATGAAAAATTAATTTTTGGATTTGCCGATGGTTATCCATGTTGGATTATAGTTGAAAATCTAAATAGCGAACAGATAGACCATATAAAAAATACTATCGATCGACAGGTGCCGATTCTTTAATGTCCTAAACGAATTTATAGACTTCCAGAGAGCGGGTTTGTTCTATATCTCTAGTGCCGTCGTTATCAGTTGCCTAAACCCGCTCCTACAGATCTAAAAATATTACTATCTCTGCGTCCTCTGTGTCTCTGCGGTTAAAAAATAAACATTATGAAAATAGCCCTAGCCCAACTCAATCCTACCGTCGGCGACTTAAAAGGTAACGCCCAACAGATTTTAAAAACTGCCCAACAGGTAGCTACCCAAGGTGTAAATCTCCTACTCACACCAGAACTTTCCTTGTGTGGCTATCCACCGCGAGATTTATTGCTAAATGCTAATTTTATCGCGGATATGGAGCGAGAACTGCAACAACTTGCCCGCGATTTGCCGCCAGAATTATATGTATCGATCGGACTAGCTACCGCCAATCCCGATGCTATTATTACAGGTGGTAAACCCTTATTTAATAGTATTGCGATCTTGGTTGCTGGTAAAGTCCAAAATATCTTCCACAAGCGACTGTTACCGACTTATGATGTGTTTGACGAAAATCGTTATTTCACACCCGGCAGCGAGGCAAATTACTTCATCTTAGATGGCATTAAGATTGGGGTGACAGTTTGCGAAGATCTCTGGAATGATGAAGAATTTTGGGGCAAACGCAGTTATCTAGTCAACCCGATCGCGGAATTAGCCAAACTGGATATCGATCTATCGATCAATTTGTCGGCATCACCATATAGTGTGGGCAAACAGAATATTCGATCGGCAATGCTCAAACATGCTGCAATTAAGTACGATCGAGCGGTATTATATGTCAATCAAATTGGTGCCAATGACGATCTGATTTTTGATGGTTGTAGCTTGGGGTTCGATCGATCGGGAGAATTAGTCTGTCGGGGTAAATCGTTCGATCGAGACTTAATTATCGTCGAATTCGATAAATCTAAACAAGATTTAAAAACAGCTACAATTCAACCCCAACCAGATTGTGCCGATGCTGAAATTTGGCAAGCATTAGTATTAGGCGTTCGCGACTATATTCACAAATGTGGTTTTCAAAAAGCAATATTAGGATTGAGCGGCGGTATCGATTCGGCACTAGTCGCCGCAATTGCCGCTGAAGCTCTCGGAGCCGATAACGTTTTAGGCGTATTGATGCCTTCGACTTATAGCTCGTCACACTCAGTCACCGATGCACTTGCCTTAGCTGCTAATTTAGGAATTAAGACAGAAACTATCCCCATCGGCGACTTAATGCAGGGATTCGATCGAACGTTAGAGTCGCAGTTTAAAGGGACAGAATTTGGACTGGCTGAAGAGAATATCCAGTCGCGAATTCGCGGTACATTACTGATGTCGATGTCCAATAAATTTGGATATCTACTACTCTCGACTGGTAATAAATCCGAGATGGCTGTCGGTTACTGTACGCTTTATGGCGATATGAATGGTGGTTTAGCAGTTATCGCCGACGTACCTAAAATGCGGGTATTTTCGATCTGTAAATGGTTGAATCGAGAACGAGAAATTATCCCAATTAATATTATTACTAAACCCCCCAGTGCCGAACTCAAACCAGGACAAGTAGACCAAGATTCTCTACCACCTTATGAAATATTAGATGCTATTTTAGACGCGATCGTCTGCGAACATCAATCGGCTCAACAAATTATCGATCGCGGTTACGATCCACAAGTAGTCGCTAAAATAACTAGACTGGTAAAAATTGCCGAATTCAAACGCCGTCAAGCTCCCCCAGGTTTGAAAATCACCGATCGCGCCTTCGGTACTGGCTGGCGGATGCCGATCGCGTCAGCGTTACGTTAGCAGCTCGCTTGTAAATAAGAAAGTTATTGACAGAACGTTTCTATTGGTCGTATATTAGGTAGCATTATGAGTAGCATTAAACAATATAGCGTGAAAATATCCATTTCATTGCCCAACGAACTAGTGCGGTATATCGATGAACGAGTAGATAACCGTAGCCAATTAATTGAATCTTTGCTGTCAGCTTGGCAGAGAAAACAGCAAAAACAAGCAATGCTCTCGGCGTGCTTGGCTTTAGACGAACAGACATCGATAGAGGACGAGGAATGGCAACAAGCAGCAATTACCGATTGGGAAGTATTTGGTTAGTTAACTTTGACCCTTCCATTGGTACTGAAATTCGCAAAACTCGTCCGGCGATTATTGTTTCTGGTACTCTATTTAACCAGCGACGCAAGGTAACTGTGCTACCCATTACATCTAGTGTTCCAGATAGTAGACTGCTACCTGTGGTTGTCCCGCTCGAACCGGATTCGAGTAATGGCTTAAATACCGATAGCTTTATTGTTTGTATCGATCCCACGACTTTTGATAAACGGCGGTTGGTGAAGCATTTAGGATTATTGAATATCGATAAAGTACGTCAAGTTCAATCGATTTTACGATCTTATTTAGAACTAGATTCTGTGGATAATGAATTGGAAGATGTAGAGGATCTTTTTAACTAAGGAATGAGGATTTAATAATATACATATCTGCATTCCTAAGTAGGTAGGTGCAATAAGTCTCTACCCTGCTATATCTTCATTCAAAAAGCCTCTTCAAAACGCACAGAACCCCGACTTTGAGAGAAGTCGGGGTTCTTGAAGATATCTATTTCTAACCTAAAATCGCTTTAAGAGCTGGTTGGAGCGTGGGATATTGAAACTCAAAGCCTTGCCCTAGCGTGTGGGTAGGGACGACTTGCTGTCCTTGCAAAACGACGATCGCGCCTTCGCCTAACATGGCTTCGAGGGCAAAATTGGGGACGGGCAACCAGGAGGGGCGATTCATGACGGTGCCTAATGTCTGGGCGAAACCTGCCATCGTGACAGGGTTGGGTGCGGTGGCATTGTAGACGCCCTGCATTTGAGTGTCGTTGATAGCTTGAATTATCAACTTGACGACATCATCGCGGTGTATCCACGAAAACCACTGCTTGCCACTACCGATCGGGCCGCCGACAAAAGCACTAAATGGTGCTAACATCTTGCCAAGCGCGCCACCATTTTCGCCCAAAACTATTCCCAAGCGGGCGATAACTAATCGGGTGCCACTAGCAGTTACCGCTTGAGCGGCTGCTTCCCACTTGGTGCATACTTCGGCCAAAAAATCCGTTCCCGCTGGACTATTTTCGTTAAATTTATCAGTTTCGCTGGTGCCATAATAGCCGATCGCAGAGGCACTCACGAGGACAGAAGGTTTGACGCTGGCGGCGGCAATTGCTTCGACGATTTTTTGAGTCCCAATTTGCCGACTTTCTAGAATCGTGCGTTTTTGCTCTGGCGTCCAGCGTTTTTCGGCGATCGGTTCTCCTGCTAAATTAACCACAGCATCGCAGCCAGAGATCGACTCTTGCCACGCCCCCGATTTGAGGGGACTATAGCCGACTACCTGCGCTTGGGGAAAGCGGTTACTTGCCTGCTGGGGACTCCGAGTCAGCACGACAATTTGATGTCCCTGTGCTTGGAGGAGTTCGACTAACCGACTGCCTACAAATCCAGTAGCTCCCGCGATCGCAATCTTCATGCTGTATTTACATTAATAATTATTCTCCTTGATTTTCGCACTTATACCTGAGATTTTCTACCGCACCCGACAAGCTGCGATCCCATTCTTTTGGGATGCCTGAAAGCCCAGAAGCACTGCTTTAGCGCGCTGTTCGGGCGTACCGTGATGTTGGCGATTATTAAATTCGTAATCGCCAACTTGATAGGCGATTTCAGCAATTTCCTCGATATCCTGGCGATCGAAAGTCACATTTGGCATCGCACCCATATAATAACCCGCCATGCAGTCGGCTTGGAGTTCGATCGCGGTAATATTACTCGGTCTAAATCCGCCGACTGTTTGTGCTGCATGGGCATATTCATGGGCGAGGATGTAAGCTAATGCCGCATCCCCATATTTATAAGCCATCTGAATATGTTGCTGGGTAATATAAATCGTATTGTTACGGGTACAGTAGAGACTGCCACCGATCCGTCCGCAGGGACTAGAGACACCATTAGGCACATTCCATCTCACTTTCGGATTCGATCGGGTCGTATCCACTTGCCGCAATCCCAAATATACAGCTTTGAGAACCACTTCTGGCCCAAGTTGGTTTGCATGGAGTGGCGCGTGAGTGGCAATCGTGATAACAAAGGCAAGGCTAACGCGAGTGAGGAATTTCCCCAGGTTCATATGGGTGTAGGGGTGGATGAGTGGATGGGTGGATGGGTGGATGAGTGGATGGGTAAGGGGTAATGGGTAATGGGTAATGGGTAATGGGTAAGGGGTAATGGGTAATGGGTAATGGGTAATGGGTAATGGGTAACCGCTTACTCCAGTGTCTATTCACTACCCACTATCCACTATTCACTATCCACTATTCCCTACTCTTAAGAATAAATTCCGCGATCGCGAGATCGACTGGAGTGGTGATTTTGAGGTTGGTTTCTTCGCCAGGGACGATGGTGACGGGGAGACTGCATTTTTCAAATAATGCGGCGTCGTCAGTTACTTCCCAGCCGAGATCGCGTCCTTTGTCGTGACAGGCTTTGAGCAGTTTGACCTCAAATCCTTGGGGCGTTTGAGCTGCCCACAGATTGGATCTGTCGGGGGTATCGACAACGATGCCCGTATTATCTACAACTTTAATTGTATCTTTTACGGTAACGGCGGCAATTAATCCCGGACAGGTGGCAAGGATGGCGGCACATCGATCGAGTAAATCTGGTGTCGCTAGGCATCTGGCTCCATCGTGAATTAATACTCGCTCTGCTGCATCTGGCAAGCCCTGCAAGCCGTTATAAACGGATTCTTGCCTCGTCGAGCCACCTTGGATAAATTGGACGGGTTTGGAGATAAATATGTTGCTGAGAATATTTTCGAGATCGGATCGATCTTCTGGCTGTCCGATAATGCCAATCCAGCTAATCGATGCTGCATTTTCGGCAGCAATTAACGTCCAAGCGAGTAAAGGCTTGCCAAGTAGGGTAATTAGGAGCTTATTGCGATCGCTCCCCATCCGTTTACCCATGCCAGCGGCGGGAATTAATAAGTGCATATAGGGGGTAGAGGGTAGGCTTTAGGCTTTAGGCTTTAGGCTTTAGGCTTTAGGCTTTAGGCTTTAGAACTGCGTTCTCTATTCTCT
>NZ_PVWO01000615.1 GCF_003003845.1 Chamaesiphon polymorphus CCALA 037
CATCTACCGCGCTTCCGCACAACCCAAGATCTGCTCCGCGACTCGATCGAGAATTGGCATTACCGATAATCGATTGCCCTGCTTGACGACTAGTAGCTCTGTGGGGGTAAATCGATCGCGTAGTGTTGCCAGAGTAATGGCATTGCTAAAGGTGCGGACGAATTCGACTTTGACAGTATGCCAACGTGGGGCTGCTGGTGTCGATTTGGGATCGTAGTAGTCGCCATCAGGATCGAATTGACTCGGATCGACAACTTGAGCTGCAACGATCTGCATCAGCCCGACAATTCCGGGTGGATTGGTATTGGAGTGATAAAAAAATGCCAAATCGCCGACTTGCATCGATTTGAGAAAATTTCGCGCCTGGTAATTTCTCACACCGTCCCAAATAGTCGTGCGATCGCGCTCCAAATTCCCGATCCCATAAACGTCAGGTTCGGACTTCATCAACCAATAATTCACTCGCTCTCGATCCAGGTAATTTAGGTGCATTATACAATCGCCACTGGCACCGGAGCGCAAAATCTCTAGAGTGGGGGAGATGGTAAAAATTCGATCTAGCGATTTGGCTGTTTACAATACTCTAGCTAGATGAAAAAATGAGCGATCGAGCGGACGAGATTGAGTCTGTGAATTTTGCGCGATTTGGCAACTTGTAGCAGCAAAACTATGACGCATAATGCCCGAGTGTGGGCACTTTTACCAGGGGCAGTATCAAACAGCGCATGGCGCACTCGATCGTCTAGAAATCTTAAAAACTATGCCTAATTCCCGAAATGATTGGTTTCCAACTCCGGTTTGGTGTTTTGAAGTCGAAAATCAGCAACAATTAAACCAAACTTTGTTGCGAGAAGTTTACAATGAATACCAAGTCGATCGAGAGGGTGAAAAATGGTCGAACGTTTTAGGCTGGCACAGCAAAAATGATTTGCACAAACGCGATTCATTTGCAGAATTTACTCAGATAATTAGTAAGAATGTGTTAGAAGTCGCAACTTTCTTGAATTGGGATTTGCAGTACTTTTCAACAAATATTACCACTTGCTGGGCGATTGTTAATGGTAAGCTAGCCTCCAACTCTGTCCACAATCATCCTAATTCGATTTTAAGTGGAGTGTACTATCTTAAAGTTCCAGAAAACTCTGGCGGGTTGTTTTTTTCCGATCCTCGACCTGCATCGCAAATGCTAATTCCGCCGATCGGCGAATTCAATCTATGGACTAGTCCTAAGGTCGTTTACAAGCCGATGGTCGGAACGATGTTATTGTTTCCTAGTTGGCTATTGCATGGTGTCGAAATGAATATGAGTGAAGAAGTTAGGATTAGTGTCAGTTTCAATATTGGGATGGCACCAACTAAGTAATCGATCGTTGTGGCATGAAGATAGACAAATACCAGGTTTGGATCGATTTACCGATCGATCCTAAAATCGATTGCTATTCAAATAGAAACGATCGTAATAATTAGTTAAATTGACACTAATCTGTTGACAGTGACAAATAATTAGTTAACGTACAACTGACAATCTCTCTGAAATATGCGACATATAATCGCTACAAAGCGGGCGATGAGACTCGAACTCACGACGTTCACCATGGGAAGGTGACATTCTACCACTGAATTACACCCGCATTAAGTATTAACTTTAGCACGAAACCCGATCGATTGGCTACAGATGCGTTGGACATCTTAAGAGAGAATTTATTACACTTGAGATAGTGCGCTTTGTAGGTGCAACTGCTGAGTACGAGCATCGTAGTTCTAACCAGAGATCGGAATTAGCTATAGTTGTTATGAATAAATTACATCGCAGCTCGGTGGCGCAGCCGTCGAGCATCAGCATTGTTGCTCATCGCGGCAAAACAGCAACGATTAAATCTGAGAATACAATTGAAGCTTTTAAAAAAGCGATCGAGATCGGCATTCCCCAAATCGAATTCGATCTGCGGATGTCTCAAGACGGCTACATTGTTAGTTACCACGATCGCACGATCGTTCGCAATACTCCAACTCAAGATGAGATCGAGATCGCGGATCTCAAATATCACGAACTCCAATCGATCGCCAGAAGTCAGGGGTTTGAGGTGCCGTTATTTGAAGATATTCTCAAGCTCTGTCGCAATCGCGTGGCACTAGATATCGAAATTAAAGAAGAAGGTTATGAAGATCGGATTGTTGAGTTAGCGACTCAGTATTTAGACTATTCTAATTTCGTCATCAAATCTTTTAATGATGATTCGGTCAGGAGAATTAAAGACTTAGATCCACAAATAGTGGTGGGATTGTTACTAGGGAAAATACGCGGTAAGTTTCCATTGATGAGTATTCTAGCACAATTTTTTCCTGAGTATCGGATCTTTAAAACTGGTGCAGATTTTGTCGCTCCACATTTTCGACTCCTCAAGTTTGGATTTTTGTGGCGGATGAAATTACTCAACTGCTCGGTTTACGTGTGGACTGTAAACGAGGAGCGGCGATTATTTAAGCTAATCCGAACCAAGGATATCGCCGCGATTATCACCGACAAACCAGAATTAGCAATGAAAATGCTCGATACGCTCCACCAGCAGCGGTTGGGCAAGGGTGCAGCCGCTCCGTTGGTGAGGCACGATTATCTACGGAAGGATACGTCAACGATCGAGTCATAATGAGGTGTTACCGATTTGGGATTTTACAAACATCTAAAACCTAAAGCCTAAAGCCTATAAAATCCGACTCATGCGATCGAAATATCTCCAGGCTGAGGCATAATCTTTTTTAATTAATTCCCAGAAGTAATCATCATCGAATGCCAGATACCGCAGTTCGAGTTTGGTTTTTTTGATGCGGGGTGGAAATAGGGGATTTTGACGCTTGAGGGCGTATTTACTGCCGATTTTTGATTCGAGTGCGGCAGTAAATGAGGGTGGTAGCAGGTTAAGTTGAGTAAATTGAACCACAATTTCAGGTGGGGAATGGGGAGTTGGGGTTG
>NZ_PVWO01000130.1 GCF_003003845.1 Chamaesiphon polymorphus CCALA 037
TTGTAATGCAACACATTGGGCAGACCTTTAAACTCATCCGAGGATTGGGGTGAGAGGAGCATCAATTGAAATGGCTTGCCCTGACAGTGTTTGGTGAGCTTGTCGAGCAGATCGATCGTGCCACCGCGATCGGCAATTCCGGTGCGGATGAATAGCAGTTTGTCGGCATGTTTGAGGGTATACCAAAACCTGTGAGCGCGTGCGGAGTAACGCGATCGCATTCGTTCGTGAACGACAGACATCGACAGAGCGTCGATCGGATTTTCGTTATCTTCTACCTCGTGAGCAAACGACAATCCCGCCCATTTCTGGTGATAAATGCGGCGAATGAATGAATCGAAATGCAGTAGGTGGGGATTCCACATCTCATCAAAGCCGTTGTCGATAATATCGGCGATATCGGCAATATTGGTCGTCCGCGTCAGATCGAACGGGAAGGCGGGGCCATCGTAGCCCATTTTGTACAGCATCATCCGTGCCGCACAACGATCGCCGAGTGGAATAATTCCCACCCGCTCGAGTTGGGCTAATTCACACTGGAATTCAAACATGACAGCAGACTGCGCCGGAATTTTCACCCGACTCTCTAGTCCGTTACGACCGATTATCATCGTTCGGAAGGGCACCTCGGGATGTTGTGGATCTGCATATACACCTGCTGGCAAGGCTCTAAGTGCGTTTTTCACCTCCGTCCACATCGGTTGCAGATTGTACTCGTGGTCGGATTCGTTAATGACCCACAATTGACGCTCGTCCTGTTGCCAGATTCCCAGTTGCTCGTCATAAAACAAAACTTGGGAGTTGTTGGGATCGAATAGATTGAAAGCTGCGCTGTATTCCCATTCAGTTCCCGCTGGAATCTCTACCATCGTCGAGATCGAGCCATCTGCTGACACGGCAAAATAAGGGAGCGTTCCGGGCTGGCGATCGGTGGCAAGATAGATACCAGGCATCAATCCGGCTTTACTTTTGAGGACTGTTTGCAATTCCTGCCAATAGGGCGCGATCGTGTAGTTATTGGGAGATGGATTGTTAATCCGCAACCGCTTTTGTTCGAGACAAGCACAGATTGAGAATCCAGCATTATCGAGATAAAGCGGTACTTCGTTGAGTTGCCAGAAACGTTGTCGATCTGAGGCTAATTCGTCTTTGTCGATCTGGAATAGCTGTAAATCGATCGCCTCATACATCAGACGATGCCCGATCGTATTCGGATGAGCGGGGTCGAAAGATATTCCGGCTTTCCAGCGTCCGCCACCATTATCTAATACTCCCAACCAATCGAGGAGCGGTACGCCCCACTTAAGCATCCGGTTGTGGGTATCTTGCAACCACCAGTGATGTTCGGGTGTATAGTCGCCATGTGGATAGACTCCGCCCAAAATCGGGCGTGCGCCCAGTGCCCTGGTCATTTGGATCAGTTGCTGCAAGCCGCTTTCAAATCTGCGCTGTACGGATCGGCGTTGATGGGGCGAACAGTGCGCGAAACCTTCATTCCCCAGCGATAGGGCAATAATCACTACATCTGGTTGTTCTGGGGCAACCGCCGCACCAAACCGCTCGATCGTTCTACCGACGTTGGCTCCAGCCTCCGCCACATTAATCAGTCTGTGTCCGTATTTTTGGCGCACGGACTCTGCCAATAGCGATGTCCAGCCTGCTAATAACCACGCTTTTTGACCGACAGCCACCGAACTGCCAATCACCATAATTTTAAGACCTTGCGGATTTTCTGGCTCGGCGGTGGCGATCGTCGGTGATTGGATATAGCCAAAGGGATGAGGTTGTAAATAACCAAATGCACCATCATCGACCACGATCGTCTCAGAGCGATGTTGAGGCTCGATCGGGATCCAACGGTCGAACCCGAAGGATTCCCAATGTCCAAAGCCCTGCTTGTCGAGCTTTACATACTTGTATTCTACTGTTTGGCCCTCGATCGACTCTGCCGATAGCTGGATATCGATCGCGGTATTTGTCCGCCACAACGGATAGAGATCGCCACTGGTATGCAGGCGAATACATCTGGTAATATCCCACGCTCCCAATTCGGGTGTAGAACCCACCAGGGCAATGGCTTCACCAGGTTGTGTATGTGCAATAACCTGAAATTGATACATGGGTTGTTTGCGATAAGCGAGTGATGGTGCAACAACACAAAAAAGCCGAGTCGTCACCAATGTGTAGACTATCACGTAAAATACCTCATCTTCTGTCTTAGAAATAACGTTAGACGAGTTGGGAGTTGGGAGTTGGAAGATAGGAGTTGCAAAAATAGAGAACGATACCTTAGATTCGGTAACGCCTGAATTTCTACGATAGCTGGCAATAATTTCGAGTCGATCGAAGAATTGTTGGTGACTTTTATCCTTACACCTTTAGGACTACCTAAGTTTTTTTAAACATGGTACTTAAGACAGAGTTGTTTAAAAACCAGCTCGGTTAAATTAATAAGGAATCGAGCTGAAGATCCAAATCGCTCGCAATCGTTTTTTAACCGCCAACTGCGAATAACAGACAACATACCAACTATCCGGAGTTCAAAACCATGCAAAAATCATCTTTAGTAAAATTCATCAGTGCTGGCATCCTCGCTACCAGCGTTTTAGTTATCCCGATGACTGCACCTGCTTCGGCTCAAACATCCGGTACTGGAACTGATGGTACCACTGGCACAACTGGTACAACTGGCACTACCACCACGACTAGTTACGAGAACAACAATTACGATCCAGGTCTGTGGGGATTGACTGGTTTGCTCGGCTTATTTGGACTATTAGGACGACGCAAAGAGGAAACTCACACTACTACACGTCGTGACGATACCCCTGTCTACCGCGATCCTAGCATCCGTTAATTTTAACTACTGCTTTATGCGAAGACAAATTAGGATGTAATTGGTATTGACAAAATCGATCTTCAACTTTAAAGCAGGTCACTGTACCCACAAACAGAGCAAGTGTAGAAATATACACTTGCTCTGTTTCGATATTTGCAAGAGATAATTAATTAGTTTTTATTCGACTGAAACCGAATATTATATTCTCGTTCTAACTTGTGAATTGCCTTGCGATAACCATCGATATTTCCCTGCTCGTGAAATAAAGTAGCTGCCCGATCGAAGTCAAAGATGGCACCTGGTTTATCTTTTAATTTAACTTTATTTAAAGCTCGATTGTAGTAAGCTTTGGCATAATTGGGGTCGAGATCGATCGCCAGATTGTAGTCAGAGATCGCCCCAGCATTATCGCCTGTTTCGCCTTTAATATTACCGCGATTATAAATAGCATCGATATCTGCTGGTGCGAGATCGATCGTGCGATCGTAGTCAGAGATCGCCCCAACATTATCTCCTAAATAGTGTTTGATATTGCCTCTGTAATAATATACAGGGGCATAGTTCGGCGCGACTTCTATGGCGCGATCGAAGTCGGCAATTGCCGCTTGTTTATCATCTAGCTCTAACTTGGCTAAACCTCGATAATAGTAAGCCTTGGCATAATCAGGAGCGTGTTTAATCGCCCAACTATAATCGGCGATCGCTGGCGCAATATTACCAGTTTCTACTCTAGCTCGACCCCGATTGTAGTAAGCCTTAGCATAGTTGTTATCGAGATTAATTGCGCGGTTATAATCGGCGATCGCACCTGCAAAGTCGCCTAATTGTCCTTTAGCCAAGCCCCGATTATTGTAAGCTTTCACATATTCAGGATTTAACTCGATCGCCCGATCGTACTCCGCGATCGCACTGGCCAGATCGCCTGACGAGTGTTTATTTATACCTTGACGATTGTAATTTTTAACTTGTTTGGGATCGATATCGAACGGATTGCTGTCTGTCCGATCGGATTCTCTGCCAGAGTGTCGATCTGACTCGCGCGCGGTTGCATCAGCAATCGAAACATTATGGTCGCTCATTGTTGTCCATGTCTCCCATGACGTTGGATTTTTGGATGCTCTAATTATTGAAAACATTGGGACGAGCGAGCGCGATAAATAACAAATATTATCATTTTGCGATCGTCGGATTAGTAGAAGCTGCTATAGTCGAAGATTGGACAAAGATTGCTAAAAATCGATCCGATTGTCGATCGAATAGTATGCAAAAGCGGGGATGGAAGTAACTGAAGATGTCTGACTCTAGTCGATCCAACCGATCGGAGCATTGCACTCATTTAGTACGAGTTTGACGATCGAACCCGATGTGACGATCGCTTTTCATCTACACTTGACACCAGATCGCGATAAATTATGTCTCGACTATGGAGGTAAAATAAAATACAATGAACGACCTGAAAATCTTTGGCTTACCCGCACGGCAAGGTCGATGGCTATTTTTACCACTAGGCATTACCGCAATGCTCTGCTTGGGTACGGTTTATTCCTGGAGCATTTTTCGCAAGCCACTGACGGAAGCATTGAAACAGCAAGGCATCACAATTGGGGCGACAGAGACATTGCTCCCCTTCGCCACCTTGCTGGTAGTATTTGCCATTTTGATGCCGATCGCCAGCAGGTATATCGAACGTTATGGTGCATCGAAAGTAACTGCCGTGGGGGGAATAATCGTCGGCTTGGGCTATTTTCTCTCTAGTTTTGCCACCAATATTCCCCTGTTAGTTATTACCTACGGTTTGATTGCTGGAGCTGGCATTGGGATTGTCTATGGCGTCCCGATTGCAGTAACTGCCAAGTGGTTTCCCGATCGCAAGGGTTTGGCAGTCGGTTTCACCGTAGTCGGATTCGGACTCTCACCATTAATTACCGCACCGCTAGCTGGATATTTTATCGCTACCTACGGCATCGACAGCACGTTTAGAATTTTTGGGGTAGCTTTTACCGCAATCTTACTCGCGATCGCCACCCAGCTCAAATTTCCACCCGCAGACTGGCAACCCACCCCCCAGTCTACAGCCAAACCCGCCAGCACCGAGCCAGATCGCTTGCTGAGTTCGCCCAGCTTTTTTGCCCTGTGGAGCTGCTATGCGATCGGTACCCTCGCTGGTTTGATGGCGATAGGGATTGCCAATAACGTTGGCAATGAAATTATCGAACTCGATCCCAGTATGGCGACAGCATCGGTATCGATTTTTGCGATCTTTAACGGTGTCGGTCGCCCCATGTTCGGTTGGTTGACCGATCGCCTCAAGCCCAAAAAGGCAGCAATTCTCTCGTATGTAATGATTTTAATCGCCTCGATCGTGATGCTAAATACTGGCAAAGGTCAAGTTGCCAATTACTTTTTCGCCTTCGCACTACTGTGGTTATCTCTAGGCGGATGGCTGGCGATCGCGCCTACTGCCACACTGTCGATGTTTAATCCTACTAACTACACTAAAAACTATGGCATAGTTTTTACAGCTTATGGGGCAGGCGCATTGGTGGGAACGCTAGTTGCTGGTAGTGCCAAAGATATTTTTGGTAGCTATACTAACGCCTTTATTCCGACTGCAATTCTTTCGATTTTGGGCATCTTAATTGCTACTTTCGCACTCAAACCCGACGCCAAAACTCAGCAAGTTTTGTCCTGAAGGAGAGGCTAATTACTTGCCCTCACCCCCAGCCCCTCTCCCGAAATTGGGAGAGGGGAGCCGGAGCCGAAGAGGTAAACTGGTATTAGTAGAGAAAATTTTCGATATGGATACGTCAATTGAAGATCGTTTAAAGATAGTCGAAGCTGCTATCGCCGAACTAAAACAGCAAAATACTCACTCAGAACCAAACTGGATCGAGCAGATAACTGGTTCATTTAAAGACGCTCCAATTTTTGATGAAGTTTTAGCCTACGGGCGAGAATTTCGCCATGCAGATCGTCCCCAAGATAATGTATCGACTGAATGATTATTGCTCGTTTATCAAATCTTGACAATTATCACAAAAACCATCAAAATTTTCATCTTCAATATCTTCAGAATATTCATCTCCTTCGTTTTCATTAAGTGTTGGATTTACTCTTGATACAGTATATGCTTCCAACGGCCTCTCTTTCCAAGAACAATCTAAACTTGCAGAGAGAGACTCGCATCTAGCACAGATACTAATTGAATGCATAGACCAACAGTTAAAGCAGTGAGCTAATTTGTAATTTCTTATCTCTGACAAATCTAACGTAGGGTCAGGAAAGGCAACTGCTTCCTCTTCACACTCCTCACATACAAATAAATCATAATCTTGAAATTTATAATTGATTATGCCCCGTTCCATCATATGTCGGTGATAAAATAAATAAGACATTGAGAGAGTTCTATAAGTACTTTCGATTTCATCTTCATCTAGATCAGCTCCGATATCTGAAAATTCATCATTTCTAATCGAATCGAGTTTATCTAATTCATTTTTCAGATTGAGGCCTAATTCTGCTTTAACAAAACTATCTAAAAAATTAAATGCTTCTCCAAGTATGATTTTCATGTCATCTTGGCTATTGCCTATCTCTTTATGCTCGATATTATGTCTAGCCTCTTTGAGCTTTTTCAAGTTTCCACCAAGCTGCTTTTCACCTGGATGTTTGTTAGGATCTCGATCTTCTACATATTTAGACAAATCAATATGAGCCTCTCTAATTAACAGATCGATAGTATAGTCAGCACCTATCGTATTACCATTTTTTTTGTATACAAGTGATTCATCATGCTTTGCAAGTCGAGCTTTGAGAAATAGTTCTACGGCATGAAACACATGCAACACCACATACTTATGGTCATATTCTCTACTGCCGTGAATATGATGTTCTACTCCATGTACGAGTGAATCCATTGCATTTGCCTGTAATCTCTCAACCAAATTAGGTTCTGCGGCAGTGTCGCTCGTGTTCATATCTAATTATCTTTATAAAGTTTTCTGATTTTTTCTATAAACTCGCATACCGCACAACAATGTAAACCATTAGCGATCGAAAGCCGAAATCAAGCCGCCATCAAAAGTTCTGACATTTTATGCTTCAGCTCGAATGATGTAACTAGAGGCTTGTAAACTTCACCCTCATAAGGCTTCCAAAAATAGCCTGTAGCGAAACTGCGAAGTGCAGATGGAGAGCCTAACAATTGCCACATATCTCGATCGACTACAATTCCCGCTAGATTAGCTACCGTCGGATCGCAGATCGATTCGCTGTAGGTTCTAAATTCATCAACTTCCACCCCAACAATGCCATACCGAAAAGGGGGTGCGAATCGCAATCTTTGATAGAGCAGTATTCCTAGCTCTGTCATTAAATAAGCACTTTCTGGCGCGTCGATACCAATTTGGCTCAGTCCACTCGGACAAACTCGACACCACCAATTTCCTTCTACATCTGTAAATATATCCACTTGGCATTGAGATTGAATGCCATTATCGATCGTCCAAGTCAAATCCCTGAAGTGGTTAGCAAATTTCTCTGTCTGGGATTGCTCCGTGCCACATTCCGCCGAGAGGCTAAAAACCCATGCCATCAGTTTACTCCTAATTCAACTAGTTCCCAGGCATCACTAGTACTAGCCAGTGCTGCTTCATATTGCGCTAATAGCATTGTAACCTTTGGCATGATGCTAACGTGGGTGTCACTATCTCGGACAGATCCAATCATGACGATCGATCGAACCAACTATCGAGAACAATTAATCGATATCAATCTAATTAACTCAGTGTGTCAATATTTTCTGAATCTGTCCCGATCGTTTCTGTTTCCCGCTCTGAGAGATTCTCCCTAAGATCGTCGATTTCTAGTTCGTATTCCCCGATTATATCTTCAACTTCTTTATTGCTAATATTTCCTCTGTCTGATTTAGCATAAATCGTCGTCAGCAATACTGCTTCAAGAGTTATCATATAGTAAATAACTCGATAACCGCTACTTTTCCCTTTTCGAGTATCACTATTTGGGACTCTAACCTTGTAAACAGGATATTCATTGCCAACAATTCTATCTCCTGGAGTTTCACCAGCTTCTAGTTGTTCGATTAGAGGTTTGATGTCTCGCTCGATCGAACGATATCTTTTATTTAGCTTTCTCAGCTCCTTTTTATATGAAGTACTCTCGTAAATCTTAATTGGCGGTATTCTATCCTGCATGGACTATCTTCTAGATTCGCTGAGTTCTTTGACAAGAGCTATATGCTTTTCATAGTTGTTTTCCTCAAATTCATCTAATTTTCTTACAAGTTTATCATCTTTAATAAACCACATGACTACATCAACATATTGAGGTTTAGTCTCTTGTAGCGGTCGATCGAGGATAAGTTGCCCCTCTTCATTAATTTCTCCTGTGGTTTTAATCTTAATATCATCCCACATCTCTGATATGGGGGTACATTCTCCTCTGGAATATTCGCGTAAGCTCTCAACAATATCCGCAATAATTTCGGCCTTAGTTGGTTCTCGATAATCTTCTGAATCATCATCAGAAAATATAATATCGATTTCAACCTGCTGAGGCTTTATTTCCTTTAGTGACTCATAAAGAATGAGTCGATTATTCGCATCTATTTCTCCTGGTACTTCGATATATCTCATACAGCTTCAGATATTGTTCTAGCTCGACTCTAGTTTAACATTAACTTCTCAATCAAGTTCCCGTTCGCGTAGCGTACCGGAGGTAATCGAATTACTTAGATTCGATCGTTTAACTAATCTTCATCTTCATCTGGATCGATTTCCTCAGTTAGAGGCTCCACCAAAGATTCTTCACCATTAACACTCGATTCAACCGCCACAACTTGACGGACGAATTCTGGACATTTCGCAGTCGGATCGACATCGCGCTTGTACAGGGGACTATCCTCGCCGCGACAGAGATAACCATCGAAAAACTCGCATACCGCACAACAATCTAACCCACTGGCGATCGCACTTTCTACCGCCATCGATTTATGACTGGCGGGTTTGAGCATCAAGCCGCCTTTCGTCCATTTCGCGGATAGTAACCCCGTCGCGGCTAAATGTTGCCAGCGGGGATCTTCGAGGACGCTATCGGCGATTCGCAGCCACGCGCCATCGAATTCGGCTTCGATTTCAATTTCAAATTCTTGTCCGATATCTACCCGCGCTACCTGAGCTTTAGATAGGTGAGCGGGTGCTTCGCCGAAGCTGATGGTATCGCCGACTTCGGGGATGTGAATCCAATATTTATCTCGTAAATCGCCAGCGTGAGAGAGTTCGTGCAGTGCGCTGGTAGAACCGTGGATCAGGATCAGGTGTTGGGGATTGACGCGATGGATGACTTGGGTGATGCCAACTCGATCGGCATGTGCGGAGAGATTGAAGCGTTGGATCTTGGCGTTGACGGTGAGCGGAGTACCGTCGAGTTCGATGTGGCTACCTGGTTCTAGGCTCTGTAAAAAGCGTCCTGGGGATTCTTCATCGGTATATCCAGAGATGAATACAGCCGCGTTTTCGCGTTGGAGTAGGGTTTTGGCATAGAAAATACTCGCCCCACCGATTAACATCCCAGAGCTGGCGATAATTACCGAGGGTTGCTCCATGGCTAGAGAGCGTTCCTTGGGCGATCCGATCGAGATGATGCGTGGTGAGGATTTTTCGCTGAAGAAGGGGGACTGATTTTTGGCGAAGTTTTGGACGGCGGCGGGGAGTAATTCTAATTGTGTCTGGAATAAGTCCGTGACTTCGCGGACTAATCCATCGATGTAGACGGGGACATTGACGCTATGAAATAATGCACTGGTTCGGATTGCGAGGATAATTTCCTGGGCGCGTCCGAGGGCGAAGGCGGGTATTAGCACGTTACCACCTGCGGCGACGATCTCGACGATCGCTTTAATCAGATCGCTCTCTTGGGTGCGTCTGGAGGGGTGGGTATCGGAGCCGTAGGTAGATTCGGTAATTAAGATGTCCGCCTGGGGTAAATCGGCCAGTTTCAAGCCTTCTGCGGTGCGGCTGCTGGTGGTGTTGTAGTCGCCTGTATAAAGGATCGATCGATTGCCGTACTGCAGATAAATACAGGCCGCGCCGACGATATGCCCAGCATGAATGAAGCGCACTGTCAATCCTGGCAGGGGCGAGAAATCCACGCCAACGGGTTGGGTTTGGAGTTCAAATAAGGTGCGATCGAGATCGTCAGCATCGAATAATTGTTGAAAATCCTCATTACCCTGGCGTTGTTTTGCTGTCTGCACTTTCAAACCATCGGTGAGCATCACATGGGCGATTTCGCGGGTACCGTGGGTAGAAATCATCGGGACATCAGGAAAATCGCGATGGAAGATCGGCAATGCGCCGATATGATCGAGGTGAGCGTGCGTAATCAAAATCAGATCGGGACGTTCTAATAATTCAAATGCTGGCAATGGATCGCTCCCTTTGGGGCGAGTCCCTGAATCCATCACGATTTCATACGGCCCAATTTGCACCCGAAAACAAGAGGCACCAATCCCTCTAGCCGCACCTAGCGGGGTGACACTCAACCGATCTAAATAGTTATTAGTTTCATCTGAAGTTACTTCTCCCCGCTCCCCGCTCCCACTCTGCGGATAAACAAAAACTCTCGCTACATGAGTACGCGAATTGACTTGAACTCTAGCTCGTGCCTCCGTGGGTACTAAACTGCGAGCATCCCATTCCCAGATCGGTTCTTTGACTCTCGTCAGGACTAGTTCCCAGTCTCTCTCCTGATTTAGGGCTGCTCGCGCGATCGCGGTAATTTCTGGTGTCTTCTGGCGATCCAGATTTCGAGGCTCTTGGACAGTCTTAGGGGCAGCACTGGTGAGAGATTTCGGTGCTACTTCTGCTACCTCTGGCCCGTCGAGCTGGGTGGCTTCGACGATATTTAATGTCATCCCCACGCGCTGGGCAATAACCTGCCAGATCTGTCCCGATTTAACTTGAGGCGGTGGATTGAAGAGTGTGGGACGAATCGTGGGTTCGCCAGGACGCTCGATTTTTAGGGAGACGCTATTGTGCTTGCGACTGACTTGATTGGTTCTGCCCACACAGACGAATCGATCGCCTTCAAGCGCGCCAGGGGATTGTTCTTCGACGATTTGCAATCGGGTAATATTGCCATCGGTTTGCATAATTGGAATGACGCACCATTGTCTGCTCCCCGAACCAATGCTGAGATCCCCCAGTGGTGCAGCCCGAAACTGACAACCATCGGGGGTAATTAATACCAATTTATTCGGATCGCGATCGTCGGGGGCGATAATGCCACTAACGGTCATTTCACAATACGGTTCGCGTGAAATTTCGATGGTGTTAGTGGACATAGGAGTGTCAGGGGTGGGAGAATGTGTGCGGTTCGTTTCTCTGAAACTAATCCTCTAGGATTAGGGGAGGAGAGCCTTTACGCCGCCTTGAGCGCAAGCTCTAAAAGATAGTAAAGGTAACTTCAGTTTAGTGTGAGTGCGTCGAATTCAGACAAGTCTCACCCGCTAGGGATAGCGTGATGCCAACACTGCCCACACGGACAGAGAATTAACTCCGAAAGTGAAGCTGGGGATAGAACGAGGATAACAAACCTGAGATGGGGGCAACTCGTATAGGTAGGTAGTCATGGTTAAACATCAGTTGAACTCTCGGAAAAAGCGTCCAACCCGCATCGTCCGAACTCAAGGACGAACAACGACACAAGATAACACGAAAGTGTGAAAATACCCGCATCGAGTTACATTCCTCTACATGCAATCCTGGGAAATCGTGGGCGAAGTGAGAGAACCTAAAACTACAAACCAACTAAACTGAGGAACGAATAAAACGGCTCGTTTAACCTCCAATCCCTAGCGATTGTGGACTCCCTAAATAAGAGTTAGCGGGTAGAGTTGGTAAGATGTACTCGAAAATTTAGCAGGTAAGGACTGCTAGACAACTGGGTACGGTTTGCATAGAAAATGTTCAAAATGCGTAGAGAATGTTATGACAACGGAGTTAAATCCAGTTGATAAATGGAAATCGATACCGTGGCGCAAGTTGCGGAAGATTGTATTTCGCCTACAAGTGAGAATATTCAAGGCTCAAAAGAACGGGAACGCCTGCCTAGTGCGGAAACTTCAGAAACTTTTATTAAGCTCCAAAGCGGCTAAATTACTTGCCATCCGGCAGGTGACACAGCTAAATATGGGACGGAAAACCGCAGGGGTGGACGGAAAGAAAGCCCTCGAATCCGCTCAAAGATTAGCACTTTATGAAGTACTGGTCAAGAACTGGAAGCAATGGAAACACCAGCCCCTAAAGCGAGTGTACATTCCCAAAGCAGACGGAACGAAAAGAGGATTAGGAATACCAACCATCAGTGATAGAGCATATCAATGTCTAATCAAATATGCCTTGGAACCAGCAGCAGAAGCCATGTTCAACGCCCGTTCATACGGGTTTAGACCGGGTAGAAGTTGCCAAGATGTTCAAAAACTACTATTCAGTAACTTAAACGGCGGTCAAGCCAACGGATTAAGTAAAAGAATTCTAGAGTTAGACATCGAAAAGTGTTTCGATAAGATTGACCATAAATTCTTAATGCAATCTATCCAACTACCAAAGGCAGCAAAACAAGGAATCTTTCGAGCGATAAAAGCTGGAGTTAGAGGGGAATTTCCTTCATCTGAAACTGGCACACCTCAAGGCGGCGTAAGTGCGCTGCGAAGCGTACAGTGGTAATGCTCTAGGTGAGTCAAAACAACCACGAGATAATACCTACCTCAAGGTATT
>NZ_PVWO01000131.1 GCF_003003845.1 Chamaesiphon polymorphus CCALA 037
GGTGGCTGGGTGACGTCTCACTCCCATGCCTAAAGCCTAAAGCCTAAAACCTAAAGCCTACTCTACAGAGAGTTGAGGGTGTCGGGAAACAACATTCCGGTATCGAGGTGGGAACGTTCGATCGATTCGATATGTGATATGCTGCCGACTAAAAACTGAAGCGATGCTGGAGCTTGGCTCCAATTACTGGCACATGCTCTGAGTTTTTGGTTTGTTAGTGCCGAAAACCAACCTGCCAGAAACCCAGATTCGAGACTAAACGAACGGTATGTGGCATTAGTTTCAATCGGGGCATTACCACCGATGCCAGAATTGGCGATCGAGACTACTAATAGTCCCCTTTCGGATAAACTAAAATCGATCGAGGGTCTACCCAAACCATGAACTGCCCATGCTTCGCCAACGTTGACAAAAAATTCGGCAGCGATCGTGTCTAAGATGGGCTGGCGATAATACTTAACCATCTCGTGCATCACGCGATTGCAAAAAGTTTTGCCCCAGTTGTCACCAAAAGTGTACAGAGCTAGATAGGAAGCTTCTCCCGCCTCCGCCCGCAAGGTTTTGGGAATACTGCGTAGTAACAATTCCGGTACGGCAATCAAGCGATCGCCATTTCGTGTAGACAGCAATCCCGAAGCTGGGTGAGATTTGACATAGCCTTTAGGATTAAAGCAATTTGCTGGAATGCGAATTGTAGCGGCGTTCATAGTTTAGGAATTAGAGAATCGGGGTGAGCGGGTAGAAGCGATTGTCTGCTTGTAAAATTAAATAGCCGCGATGGCATCTTGGGCGATCTTAATGTATGGCTTTAATAAATCGGCATGTGCCTGTGGTAATTCTGCATAAACTGCTTCTAATAAGAACTTGTATCCTTGATACTGTCTCAATCCCATCGCTTGCAAGATATTTTTTTGCCAGTGGATAAAACGATCTTTCAACATTTCTTCGTCTTGCAAAAGCATGGCCAAAGAATACGCTCTCAATCCCAAAGTCATGTCGCGACGGCAGCGATCGATTCCCAGTTCGCTCATTGCTTCCTCTTGAAAAAATTTACTATCTTCCATTGCTGTGATGGCTCGATCGAGAATCTCTTTTTCTTTAGATTCGATCGCGAGATAAGCCTCTTTACGTTCTGCCCAAGAAGAAATAACATGTTCTAACTTGCGGATATCTTGCTTGCTAGCATAAGAGCCATCAGCACCATCAACTAATGCTTCTAATAATGTAATCATTTCCTAAAAACTCCGTATAGATCGAATGTAATTCTGATAGATATGCACAATGAATATCTTTACCAACCTAGAAATCTTAGCTGCGATATTTAATTTCTAGAAACGTCGTGAGGCCGACCGACTGGAATACGATCGGAGCCTTGCTCTTGCAGGATCGTTAGTTCGGGAACCTGCCATTTAACTCGATCGAAGAGCGCGCCAACCGTAATCAATCGCTCGCGTTCGCGGCGTTCTAGTTCGAGCTGCCGTGCTAACTCTTGCTGCCGTGCTAATTCGGCAGCAAGTCGCTCCTGTCGTTCCTCTCGCTCTTGTCGTTCGTCATGAAGTGCTCTCGAATTTCTCTGTTTTGGGCTAAATAAAACTCTAGCCAAGCGAAAGATCCCACGAATAAACCGAACTATCGGATTTCTTTTTAATTGACGATGTTTGTGACTTTTCATACTGTACCTGCGGCGATCGATGTTTTTGGTTCGAGATCCATTTCTCCAGCTTCAAAACGCTCAGCAATCTCATTAGCATTTGCACCAGAAGCAATCCAAAATTCAGCGGCTTGGATTCTCTCCTCAGAACCAAGTAGAAACCGACAAAAATCATTACCCATTGCGTAGCATTGAATTTCTGTACTGCAAAGATTTTGCTCAAAGGCAACGCTAAAAAAGCCAGCGAGAATGCCTGCGTATAAATGGCAAACTGGTTTGCCCATATATCCTAGAGACTTAGCAACTGCCGAATCATACAAATCGACATAGAAAAAGCCACTGTCTTTATTACTGAGATTGGGAGACCAAGCACCCCAACCCTGTGCAGTATACGGCCACCACCATGTTTCCATCGCGAATGCCACATTGGATGTCTCTAAAGTCAAACCGTAGAATTCCTGAAACCAGGATTGAAATAGTACGGCATCCTCCTTGCCCCACTCATAGCCGATCTGATAGCACAACCAGCCAGCGGCTTCGCCCACTTCATGTTCTAGTCCTTTGAGCAGCGAGACGATGAAGTCTTCGCCAACTAGTAAATTGCGCTGACGGTGATAGTCGGCAATCTGGCCCCGTTCCATGTCAAACTCAAAAAAATCGGCGCGACTGTAGTGACAGACGTCCCGTGTAGAGGGAATGGGAACGGGGGCATTCGGAAAAACTTTTCTTTGAATATTAGATATCATAGGTAGCTCTTATCTGAATTATCGGTCTCGATCGCCAAGACAGCTTGCATATTCAGGACGATCGGGCCAAAATATATTCTGCCTTACTTATTTATCCCAATTTCGATCGGATTATTGCTATTTTTTAGATAAATAATCGGCAAACTTGCTACTAGATTCTTTCATTTTCTCTAGAGCCGAGCGTAGTACCAATTTTCCGGCTTCGACTAACACCTCACCTGTCATCGGGTGGATTAGTGTTTTGTCGGCTTTGCGACCGATTTTCGTTTCCAGATCCTGCTCTGACTGCACGAAAGTTCCGATCGGTAACTCGATGACTACACCTTCGCCGATGGCGCGAGTTTGACAGGCCAATCTCGCCCCAGGACGCTCGATTTTGGTAAACTGCAAGGTCATCTTTTCTTGTTGAGTTGGTTGGGTTAATGATTCCGCACCTCCTACAACAAAAAAGTGACAAGATGCACACATGCCCTGCCCGCCACATATTTGGTTGACGAGGACGTCGTTTTCTTTAAATACAGATAGCAACGTAGAATTATGTTCGGCTGCTACTTGCTTGCCTTCGATCGTGATAGTGACTGTGGCCATGGGATCTTTAAGTTGGTTGTAATTAAGTTTTTGATAAAAGATACGTTGCTATTGGTGAGATAGGAGAATTATTTAATATCACTCTAAAGTCAATAATAATTCGCTCGCATTCCTCAAGAAAAAAATGTACCCATAAGCGTAGGCTACGGATATCTTCGGCTGTTAATTCCCGCTCTAATATATTCTCATGGCAACTGAGTTGGCTAAAGTGATCTGCCGACCAATTCTGGATAAATGGATATTCTTCACTACTCCGCTCGTGTGCTTTGCGCCAGTAATTACCCTGAGCTAGAGGGCCAAAGTAATTATTGCTAAGGGCGACGATTTCTTCTAATGCGGCCAGCATCATGCGACCGGATATCTTTGGCTTTGGTATTGTTTCAGCAGGTTGATTCACAAGCTTGCTAGTTTTTGGCGGCTCGCTAGCTAGAGGTTCGGGATGGGGATCTATTGGCTTATTAATCGATCCCTGATGAATGGCATTTAGGTTGCCTAGTAGTTGATTTAAATTACCAGCATCTCTACTAATCACATCTGTTAGGCCGCAAGTTTTCACTAATTGGCGAAAAGAATCAATGATTACACCTTGTGAAGAGAGCAATACAATCGGTAGATCCTTCTGCGCTCGATGGCATTTTTTTGCAATTTCTGAGTAATTAGAATTATCTATTTTGCCTAGAACTACTACTTGATATTGCTCCCTGATGACACTTTCTATAAGTTGATAATATGTTTTAACAATCTGAACTCCTACATGAAGATCTAGATCGATAGTTGCTTTAATGCGATCGATCTCTGCTGGATCTGATTCTGCTAATAAAATTTTAATTGTTGGCAGATCGGCATCGATCGTACTTTCAACTTGACTACTTGTATGCATCTCTTTCTATGTAACAGTTATTATAGAAATATTGAAGGGTCGCGCAAATATAGATCGCATTAAAAATACCCGATCCTTACAAGATAGCTATTGCCTATCCTGTGTCACATGTCATATCTCAATTATTATGCCCACATCCTCAAGCGAGATCGCACTTCGATGGAGATTTCGCTAACAACATCTGTTTTGGTTCGGCTATCTACTAGCTAGCGAACGATTCGATCGCGATTTTGAGGATGACTCGAAGTGTGGCAAGAATGTATATGTCAAATTTATAACAAGCTAGTTGAGTGTGCCACTGGCACAACTGTCCATTACAAATCTACACATAACTACCATAAATATACACGGAGAAGTTTACAAACGGCAATATACTCGATCCCTGAAAATCGAAACTTACTTTGGGATTGAGCTTCAAGAATTTAATTTCCTGTCGCTCGATCGCCAATAGCGATCGAGTCAATGTAAAAAAAGTGACACACGTCATACGTATTTCTGCTTTTTAGCGCGTACAGTCGATATGTAAGCAACTATCAGCTCGCATCGTCAGGGAAGAAATACACAATGAACGCGCATCCTCAGTGTCTACCAGCCACTAGCTCTCGGCAACAACAACAGTCGAATGTAGTCTTACTATCTAGCAAGCAGCCGCTGCCAGAGATGTTAGTCGAAGCGTTGCAAACTCAAGTCACAGGCTCGGTAGAGCGGATGCGCGATGTAGCAGCGCGGATTGCGGTAGAAGTAGATCGCATCTGTGCTAAAAGCGAGCGCATCCAAAACTCTGGGATCGGCGAATCCTGGCGCGTAGGGTTAGCACGTCACCGTGTCTCTAAATGTCTTTATTACTATCAATTAGGATCTCGCCAAGGTCGGATCGAACTGCACAGTCACCTTAGTTCGATTATATACCGCTATATTACGATCCCTCAATCGCAACTGGGATTTCAAGCACGGTACTTGCTGATTGAAGACTTTCTGCAAGAATTTTATACTGAGTCGATCAAAGCTTTTCGACGCGAAAATGAGTTGGGCGAAACTTATACCCCCCGCAGCTTGCTGCAATTAGCGGAGTATATGGTGTTTACCGAATGCTATGCCAAGCGGCGGATTCATTTACGGTTTGGCAGCAGCCAACAACTGATCGTCCTGCGCGCTCAAACTTTTGCCAAACGTCAGCCGACTGAAACATCTGTCGATATCGAGCAAGCATTTGAAACCGCACGCGAAGAAGATGGGGATAACGGATCGAAATTGATGCAGCAGATTCGTGCCAAAATGGTATCGGATAATGTCGATGCCACCGATGAAGTTTTACGCGATCGAGTAATTGAAGAATTGATTGCCTATCTCAAAGCTCAAGATCGAGCGGATTGTGTCGATTATTTGCTTCTGAAAATGGAGGATATGTCCGCACCAGAAATTGAAAAAACTTTAGGACTGAGTAGCCGCGAACGCGACTATCTCCAACAGAAATTTAAATATCATCTCGAAAAATTTGCCCATGTGGCCAACTGGGAATTAGTCCATCAATGGTTGGGTGCAGAAGTCGATCGCAAGCTCGGCTTGACAGACCGCCAATGGGAAGTATTCTCAGCACAATTATCGATCGAGCAGCAAACATTCGTCCACCTCAAACAGTCCAATCGGAGCAATGAGTCAATTATGAAGGCATTGCGATTGACAGAGAAAAAATTTCAGCTCCGGTGGTCGGAACTATTACAGCTAGCCGCACAAATCAGAAATCAGTAAGTTAAATATCGTCTCGATCTCGATCGATATCGCTCGATATCCATTGCGATTTATTTAGTCGATCTGTAAAGTTTAGGTTAAAATTAGAAAGACAATCGATAACTAAGACAGTTTAATCTGAATGTGAATTATCTGCCTGTCTGTAATTATAATGTTGCCAATTGGTGCGATGCGCGCGATCGCCAGATCCCCCAACAAGTTACTCCGGTTGTGGGAAACTTACCCACTACTTGTCCGGTAAAATCGACCGAACTAAGCAATCTCTTGGTGCGGGATTTACCCAGCTATGCCAATCGACTGATTCAACAACGTCGCAAAAGAACCGATACATTGTATAGTTCGATCGTCGCGGCGAGCGAGCCGGAATTAAAACCGATCGAGATCGTCAGTCGCGAATATTCAACCCAATTTCCTCAAGCCGCTCCGACGCAAGTATTTATCACAACACTCGAAGATCAATATACAGGGAGTCGAGTAGCAAAAATCCAGCAGTTTCACTGGCTGTTTATCGCCCAGACGCGTTTGGGTTGGCGACTAGTAAGTATTTATACCCGAACTGGGGGATTTCCCATTGCCACAACCCTAATTTCACCCCCGATCGAAAGTAGTAAAACGATCGTGGGCGAAGCAATTGCCATCTGGCTCAATGACTGTTATTTAGGCAAGATTAGGGCATAGGTTTTAGGTTTTAGGCTTTAGGCTTTAGGCGTTGGCACTGCGTTCTTTATTTTTTCGCTCCTATTTGCCTCATCTCACTACACCCTACCTCCTACCCTCTACCCTCTAATTTAAGATACAGCCTTAGCAACGAAGATCGAGCCGACTACTAAAATTAAACCAAGTACGCTAACAACCAGATAATTGCGCTTGCTATCGGTACTAGTGGATTCAGCGACATACATTTTTGGCTCAGTCGGAAAATTATTGAGCCGATTGTCGCCGTCATTATTGATATAAGGCATCGCTGGTAACCTCCGTCTGTTAAAAAAATTAATTAAATTTCATCCATCTTACGATCGAGATTGCTACTCGATCGGTATAAATACTCATAACGTAATAAAAAGTTGCGAACGGCTTGAGTGAGTGCTTACTGTCGCTCGGTTGCTACCCAGGCTCGCAATACTTCAGCCACCGTCCAAGCTTGAGCGATACAGCCGCGTGGAGCCATCGGGGCATCCCCATCAAATATTTCGCTACATGTACCCAAGCCATGCGAGCGCAAATGATGCACCATTGGTTCCAAGAACTGTCTGGCTTGGGCGGAATCGCCATACACCTGCAAATGCGCCACCACAAACGCACCCAACAACCACCCCCAAGTCGTACCCTGATGATAAGCACCATCCCGCTGCAATCGATCGCCACCGTAGCAACCCCGATACTGAGGATGGTTGGGAGCAAGCGATCGCAAGCCGTGTGAAGTCAATAATAATCTGCCGCAAATATCGATCGTGCCACGTTGTTGAGTCGGTGTTAGGAGTGGTGCATAACCCTTGACGCCGTTCCCGGGAAGAGATATGGCAAAAATTTGATTGGGGCGCAAGGATGGATCGTCGCCATCGGGACTGTCGAGCAGGTCGTAACAATAGCCTGTCTGAGGATTCCAAAAGCGGGAAAACTTGGCTAAAGTGCGATCGGCGATCGCTTCATATTCGCGATAAGGTTTGCCAAGCTGACGGGCAAACTTGGCCATCGTCCTCAATGCGGTATACCAGAGGGCATTAATTTCGATCGGCTTACCAATGCGGGGTGTGACGACCCAATCATCGACTTTGGCATCCATCCAAGTCAATTGAACGCCTGCTGCGCCAGCGTATAACAACCCATCGCTAGGATCGAGGTGAATATTGTACCGAGTGCCACGACAGTGCCAATCGATAATATCTGCTAGCACCGGGAAAAGTTCTGCGAGTAAGTCATCATCTGCGGTGGCATCGTAGTAACTCCGAATTGCCTCAAAATACCACAGCGTCGCATCTACAGTATTATATTCTGGCACTTCACCTACATCGGGAAAGCGGTTGGGCAACATGCCCCGATCGACATATTTGGCAAAGGTTAGCAAAATCGAACGCGCAATATCCGCTCTTCCCGTCGCGATCGTCAATCCCGGCAGACTAATCATCGTATCGCGACCCCAATCGCCAAACCAGTGGTAGCCAGCAATAATGGTTTTACCCGTGGGTAAATCGTTGACGCGACGATCTACGATAAATTGGTCGGCAGCTAATACCAGATGCTCGATCCAAGCAGGGCTATTTTGTTTGTGGGTGATGGTTGCGGGTCGATTATGTTTCCACAAATTGAGGAGTTTTTGCTCGCGTTCGCGGTAGAGTTTGAGAACTTTGGCTCCATCTAAATTAGGCTGGGCTTCAGTACTAGCGACAAACACGATCGATTCGCCCAGATTGAGGGTAATCTCCCAGGTAGCAGCATGGAGATGGTCTTCGCGATCGGTCAATCCTCGGTACCGTTCGACGGCGAGATCGAAGTTATAGTACCAATCGTGAGCTGGTGTGGCAGTAGCCCGATCGATTGCTAGATACAATGGTTTAGCACCTGGAGCGGCAGTAATACAAACTCCGCGATGCTCTCCCGAAGTCGCTGCGATCTCGGATGGCTCGATATTCATCCGCCAACCATCGCTATGAGTATCGCCATGAAAGTCGCGATAATTCACCAAGGCTTTAATGCTTAACTTGAGTGGTTTAGTGGCACGGCATAGGGTATAGCGAACGTAGGTTGTATTAGCTCCATATTGCATCCAGATCCGCTTTTCTAGCAGCGCATCAGCACAAGCAAACCGCCACCGAGGAATAGTACCTTCTAAGGCAAAACTCTCGATCTGACGATAGCCACGAGGATTGACGCTACCATCCGCCCAGCGATCGGTATGCAGAGCATAGACGATATCATCGTATGTTGCTACTTCATCCAATTTTGCCAGCAACAAAGTTCGTCCCAAGGGCGGCTGTAATGCCGCAACGAGTAAGCCGTGATAACGTCGCGAGAGCACCCCAGCCACAGTGCCAGAAGCATAGCCCCCAATCCCATTGGTCACCAGCCACTCTCTTGTTTGGGCACTACTGAGATCTCCACAAATTTCTCGCCCAAATTCGATACTCATCTGACAATTTTTACTTAAATAATCGCTTGGGGAATCGACTCTCTACAGAGAGGCTTTGCCAATAACCGATCCCACTCGCTACTCAATTATATTGTGGGGCAGGCGATAGCTGACAAAAATTGCTTAGTCCGGTTGGTCTAATGCAAAGAGTTGGAGATCGACAGCACTGAGATAATCGCGATCTGTCAGCACATCTGGAGTTAATTCTTTAGCCAGAATGGCAGCTTTGACAACATCTTTGGCCGTAATCGTTCCGAACCGATAAGCCGATATGAGCGAAGCAAATCCAGGTATCCCTTGACTGCGGTATTGACCTTGATATGCCAGCGAAACCAGCACAAAAGGGGTAATTTTGGTAGTTACAGTCTGTGGATTTTGAGTTATTAGCACTACATTCTTGTGGGCAACACTTTCTGCTCGCACGGATGTAGTGACGAGCAAAGCGAGATAAAAAATCGATCGACTGGCAATTGCAATGTACTTCATACGTTAAAATCGAGCGATTATTGCGCTTAGTTACCATTATAAAACTCTGTGCTGATGTGGTGGAGATCGCGGTTAGATGCTTGCGCCACTGCTGGGACTGAATTTTTAAGTCTGCCCGTGCAGAAATTGTAACAATAGTCCCAATTTAGATCGGTGACTGCTACTATTACAAATAGTATAGACAATGGAACTTGCAGGTAAAATTGCCTGTCTGGAATAGCTAGTTAGAATCCAACAAGTTTAGATTTCAACTGTTAACTTCGATCGTCAATTTCGATCGCTCGTACCAGATTATAAAATTATGAAGATCTTGAAATTAAAAGCTAGATTGCTAGGGATGACTGTTACTTTAGGCAGTATTTTCCTACTACCAATGCTACTCTTACCAGCATCGAGTCAAACTTTACCTACCACCACTTTTGCGTGTATCAAAAAAGGTAACGAGCCTGTGACAGTGGCCCGTAGAGGCGATCGGATAACTTCTCCGATGATTACGTGGCGGGATAAAACTTGGGGTTCGTACACGCCCGAAAGACGCTGCCAAATTGTCAGTCAACGGCTTACTCAAGCAGTAGCTGGTAGTGGCAAACTCAGCAGCCTAGATATGACCCACGGTCTCGTAAATTCGATCCCGGTAGTTTGTTATATTACTAAAAAAAGTGAGAAATGTAACTCGGGAAATATCTTATTTAGCTTGAAAGCATCAGAACGCGGACAAGAACAAAAAATCATTAACGAATTGTTGAATTTTAGTAAATTGGGTTCTGGATCGGGTACGGTTCGAGGCGGTAGCACGGTACCGAGCATGACACCAAAAACATACGGAGATGCGATCGAGAATGCCTTTAGCGTAGCAAATCCCAACGACACCGACGACATTAAGTAATAACCGCTCTTAACTGAGGAGTTAGGAGCTAACATACAATTCTAACTCCTCAACAATTTTACATGTATTATCTATAAGTTAATGTTAGATAAAAAGCAGTTAATTGTCCCGCTCGCTATTGCCACTATAGTAATGGCTGGCATTGTCGGATGGGAAATTAACAAGCGCATGTCGGTAAATACGGCGATTACCAGCCAGCCAAGTCCGGGAGTTACTAAAGAGCAAAACTTAACTAGCGAGATCGCGAAATCTCAAAACTCGATCGTAGAAAAGATCGCCAAAGAAGTCACAGTCAGAGTTTTTACTGAATCTGTACCTGGCTCTGGCGCGATCGTTTTCCAGCAAAGCAAGGGTCGTCAAGGTAACATTTATAGCGTACTCACCTGTCAACATGTAATTGCCGACAGCAAAAAAGGTGTGTATCGAGTGTTATTACCTGATGGGAAAATTTATCCAGCGAGAGTCAAATCTACGCCCAAGTTAAAAGGTTTGGACTTAGCGATAATTGAATTTGATAGCGATACTATTTATCGAGTAGCCAAACTCGGAAAATCCGATCGATTAGGAACGAATACATCAGTTTATGCGGCGGGATTTCCCAATCATCATGTTGTTAATTCCGCACAAATCGAAGATACCAGCGATTGGGGTCTGCACGCATTTCGGGTCACTACGGGCAAAGTTGGTTCGATCTCGCCCCAGCAGTTACCGGATGGATATAGTTTAGGTTATACAAATGAAGTTGCATCGGGCATGAGTGGCGGCCCAGTATTTAACGATCGCGGAGAACTAATCGGGATTAATGGTAGATTAAAGTATCCCGTGGAGGGTATCGATGCGTTTGTATATGCTGATGGCACCAAACCTTCGATCGAGGTTTTTCAGCAAATGGAAGCGTTGAGTTGGGCAATTCCGATCGCCACCTATCAACAATCATTCAATAAGTAATAATGGAGAATAGTGCGATCGATACAGATAATTCGCTAGATGTCCAGTTTAATTCGATCGACTTACTCAAAACTTATCTAGGTCGAGATTACGAGCTACTTTCTCTAAAAATAATCGCAACTTTACAATATTTCGATCGAGTTAATTATTTAGAGTTAACTGACGAAATTCGATATTTTCTTAATGCTTTTGTCAAGAGTTTTTTATACATCTTCACGCAATCAGACTATATATTAAGCGATGGGGATGGAATTAAATTTATTCAACTTAACTTAATTATCTCGAATCTAGTAGCGATTTCTGATTTTAGAACGACCGATCCGTATTTAGAGCTGCTCAAGATGCAGCCGAAAAATTATGTAAAAATTCTCACGCTCTACTCAGCCAGAAATACCGTTAAATTCGATCGACTAGCTCTCTTTGATGCCAGTCCACAACTCGCCAATCGTTGGTATTCGCATTATCTAGAAATTTTCCGCACGGGATTGGTAAATAGTGTCGTCTATCAAAATTTGCGCGAACATATTATTTATACAGACGATCGCTTAACAGATTTTCATCGCATTGAAGTATTATACTTTGGGGTAACTTATATCGATGGCGATCTCGATCGAATCCTCAAGCAAAAAATCAATCGGGCGATTCAAAATAGCCAGTTAATTAAAAGTATTAAGATTGAAAATTATCCTCACCCTCGCAAAATTGCGATCGCATCGGCATTCTGGTTTCCGCAACATTCAGTATATCGAATTCTTTCTGCCTGTATTGCCCAACTTACCGATAGTTACGAACTGACTCTCATCCATTTAGGCGATCGTCATGTAGAAATCGACACTCAATATTTTCAAGAAGTGAGATATCTGCAAATCGATGGTAATACTTTCGATCCCAGCGCGATCGCTCGTAATGAATTTGCAGCAATTTATTATCCCGATATTGGTATGTCTTTAGAAAGTATCTTACTTGCCAATCTCCGGATCGCACCAATTCAAATCTGCGGATTAGGTCATCCTGTTAGCACATTTGGCAGTGAAATCGATTACTTTATTAGTGGCGAAGCTGCCGAAATTACCGATCGTCCAGAAGTTAATTATTCAGAGCGGCTGGTATTATTGCCAGGTTTAGGTGCTATTAACAATCGTCCTAATTATCAACCAAATCTGGCAATCGATCGAGCGACCGAGCGGCCAGCTAAATTTATTATTAATTGTCCTTGGTACGCTCAAAAAGTAAATTACCTACTATTACAGTCGTTACAACAAATATCGCAAACGGCAAGCAAACCGATTTTATTTAGATTGTTTTCAGGGGGTGGATTAACAATTAAAAATGACTTTCTACCCTTCGTCAAAGATGTAGAGCAGATCTTAGGACAAGATTGCGTTTGTGTATATCCCTATAAAACTTATAATGAATATATGGATCTAATGGCAGCAGGCAACCTATGCTTAGATTCTTATCATTTTGGCGGTTTTAATGTCACGATCGATGGACTATAAGTAGGTAGGTGGGGAAATAATAAACTGCATAAAGTTTTGTCACGGAACTGGAGAGTTGGAGAATTTAAAGCGTT
>NZ_PVWO01000132.1 GCF_003003845.1 Chamaesiphon polymorphus CCALA 037
CTTTTACATCTTACACTTCAAACGGAATTTCGTGGAGATTATTACTCATGTATTTACGAATATGGGCTATCTAGTAATATTATGAGAAAGTTTAATGTCTCAAAATTAAAATAGTGCGCTTATGCCCAAATTTAGGATTGCTAATTTTGCCGATAATCTTCGCCCTGTCTGAGTTAAGATTTAGTCGATCGGTAAATGCCAAGCAGATTCCAACCCCTCGAACCCTGCCAATGGTCGATCGCAGTAACTCGTTGGCAATGCCACTAGGAACTCGCATCGACAATTTTTACTCAATTTCATTGGCTGTCAAAAAATGCCCGATTAGGCGGTATCGTCTCCCGCGCTAAAGCAGCTAATTATATTCATTGACTACCTGTTTCTCAATCTTGCCCCGATGACCAGTCAGTAGATCTAATTTACTACTACTTAGTCTTATTCAAATTATCTGAACACTACTATTTAAGCAAATGAGTTTAATTCGGATTTGGGCCGTAGCTAGCAACGTATTTCGGGAAGTAATGCGCGAGCGGATCTTTTTGACGATCGGTTTTTATGCAGTACTGATGTTGGCCGCTTGGCAGCTATTACCAGCAATTTCTGGTGCCGCCCAAGATAAAATTCTGACTGATTTTGGCACTGCTAGTTCTAGCTTACTAGGAGTTGTCATCACAATTTTTGTCGGTACGAATCTGATTAACAAAGAAATCGAGAAGCGGACTGTCTTCACGATCGTAACTAAGCCAATTAGCAGCATTGAATTTATTCTCGGCAAACATTTGGGATTGTCTGCCGTGCTCGCAATTTTAGTCGCGGGAATGACTGTTATTTATTTATTGGTTCTGACTCTTTCACAAATTAATTACCAGTTAGGGCCGTTGTTGCTCTCTTCACTATTTCTATTTCTAGAACTATGCTTGATAGCGGCGGCATCGCTATTATTCGGCGTATTTACTAGCTCGATTTTAGCGATCTTACTCACGTTTTCTCTATATCTAGTCGGACATCTAAGCGAAGGGATGGTCAAATTAGCAGGTGTGACCAAAAATCCTGGCTTTCAACAATTAACCGACAATTTATATCTAATTCTACCGGATTTATCGAGGCTAAATCTCAAGAATGATGCAGTTTATGGGGTACTCCCGCCAACAGATATGTTGCTAATTAATGCTGGCTATGCCTTAGTGTATACAACAGCATTATTGGTGACCACAACGGTAATTTTCTCGCGCCGACAGTTCTGAGTGCAGATCTAGCAGTAGTGGCAGATATTTCTGTTTCGAGCCACTCGATTTCGACATTGTTAAACGATCGAAAATCTCTGTTGGTGCCCTCTAAACGATCGCCAACAGAGATTTTTCGCTAGTTACCGATCGTTTTTAAAAACCAGATCGACTTAGAGCTTCTGATGAGTATAGGCGTGCTGCTTGACATTATCGTCTTTGGTAACTACTCGATCGGCATTGAGAATGCGCTTGCGCTCGGTGGAATAGTTAAAACTAGTGTAAGTTTCGCCTTGGGCGATAAAAGCGGTGGCTTCTTTGCGCCGTTTGTAGGTACGGGCGGAGGCGATGCAACGGTAGGCAAATTCACTACCCAATTGACAATCAGCGGGGAAAGTTGCGGGAATTTGGGGGACATCGCCAGCAATGAGCGCGCCCAGGGTGGTAGCAGCCGCGACCTGGTAAGATGTGGGAATCCCCTTCATTAAGGCTTCGAGGGCAGAAGAAGGAATGGGTTCGATCGCTTTGACTTCCCGCACGCCATCATCGTCGCGGAAGAAGCAGGTGGCGACACCAATGACGATATAGTCATCAGCAGTGAGATCGGGAGCATCAGCGAGCGATGTCAGCGTAGTCATAATAATTTAATCGATTAAGATAGCTAGTTATCTGTCTCGATCGATCCTACCAATTTAACAAGGCTTGGCCGATTCTCGTTAGACTACTTATTATAGTAAGAACGAGATCGAAGCCTGGAACTCTCGTAACGATAGTTTCGATCTATACTTTCAAGCAAGCCTACCGATCTCGATCGAGTGCGCTATTTAGACCCTACACGCAATACCGCGCTATTCATGGAAGCTTTTAGCCCTACCCCGCCGAGTTGGCGAGAGTCAGCCACTCACGCTAACGGATTTTGCTGTCCCACCTGTCATGCTAGCTCCACCGCAGCTACCGCCGCTTGGATCGATCGTCGTTCGCCAGTATTTATCGAAAATCGCAAACGCAAGTGGCAAGAATTTTATCTATGTGAATGCGGTACGGCTTGGTGGGGCTGGAGCGACGATCGCGCGCCGAATGAATTTGCCGATCGTCAACCTGCGACACCCGACAATCGCAACCCTTTCAATAATGAAGATGGCGATCTCGACTACGATAGCTTTTTTGGTTACTTTTAAATCAATAACAACACAACTGTAATGGATTGGCAAGAAATTTCTGGTAATTGGGTATACATTCCTCGTCAGCCTCGCGCCGTCATTCATTTTTTAGGCGGTGCCTTCGTCGCCGCCGCACCCCATCTTACATATCGCTTGTTGCTCGAAGATTTAGCCAAGCAAGGCTATGTAATTATGGCAACGCCGTTTATCAATACTTTCGATCATCGGGCGATCGCCAGCGAAGTCTACAATCGATTTGAAGATACATTAGAGTTACTCCAAAAACGTCGCTATTTACCTACCGATAATTTGCCAATTTATGGTTTGGGTCATAGTATGGGCTGCAAATTACATTTGTTGATTGGCAGTATGTACGATGTCGATCGGGCGGGAAATATACTTATTTCATTCAACAATTTTTCGGCGCGCGATGCCGTCCCATTGATGGGACAAATGCCTGTCGAATTTAACATGGAGTTTTCGCCCAATCCTCAGGAAACTCTCAAATTAATCGCCGAATATTATGACGTACCGCAGAATCTGATCGTCAAATTTAGTAATGATACGCTCGATCAATCATATACACTCGGCCAAACCCTGAAGCAGATTTTTCCAGGTCAGATCTCGACACTGACGATTAATGGCAGCCATGTAACTCCACTGGGACAAGATTTTCAATGGCAACTCAATCCCCAGATTTTTACACCGTTTGATGCGATCGGGCAATGGTTCAAACAAGAAGTACACCGTGATTTGCACCAACTCAGACGCGAAATCTTGGATTGGTTGGAGCCTGTAGCTAGTAGATAGTCAGCTTCATTGCAGCTAAATCTCGCAGCAAAAGCCCGATCGCCAGTTGCGGCTAGTCAATCCCGATCGAGCGAGGATCTTCTGTTAAGATCGAACCAAATGCTCGTCCGATCTGCTGATTGCAAGTAAATCTCGCCTCCTATTTAAAGTGTCTGCACCTCAAAGCTAACCTGTTAATACGGGCGATCTTGTGCTGCGGATTTATCGGCCAGATAATTGCCGTTAAGGCGATCGCCAATCCATCGCGAACCAGTAGTGAAGCATCCGCAATCGACGATCGGAGTGTCAAAATCGTCCAAATTAAGGCGATCGTCAATAATTTACCAGAGCGACAAATTAGCGTCCAAGGTGAACTCGATGTACACAAACAACCCGTTCGATTAGAACAGTGGTTGCTACCTTTCGATGCTACGCTCAAACTCTTAGATATTCAGCAAAAACAGTTACCGAATGGTGAATTAGAACTGACATCGCCATATCTGTTAGTGAGATTTAATCCCAGTCAATTGCGATCGCATCCGCAATTAGGGAGAGCGATTAGTATTGGCGAACTGCAAAAACTGCCAGGTCTAAAAATTAGCTTTGACGATCGACAAAGCGCAGTCAAATTTAGCTACAGTTTGCCCAAAAATCCGCCGCAACCCGTGGCCAAACCCGCACCTGTAGTTTTAGATGGATTGGCGGCGATCGACCCGCCTAGTGCCAGTATTAGCGCGGTGCAGCAGCGGATCAATCTCAGCGGCTCGGCAAACAATCAACTCAATACTCAAGGTGAATTTAAATCAGTCGGGACGATTTTGGGTTCGAGTTGGTATCTGCGGGTCGAGCAGCCCAAGCTGGCTAACCTGCTGACTTGGGGACTCAGCGATGCTGTAGTTATCAATCAAAGTCCCAATGTCGATTGGATTTCTGGTTCGCAAATTCCATTTTGGCGCAGACAGGGCAATCCGTCTGGTACTTATTGGGGCGTAACGACGATCCTACGGCAAGAGTTTACGCCACCGACGTCGCTGTCGGGGGGCAATTTCTTACCCAACGAGCGGTTGCAATCGAGTCGGTTGGGGCGCACCGTGGTCGGACAGGCTGCACCGGGGACGGTGGTGCGTCTAGTTCGCGGCTTTAATACTAATGTCGTCGGCCAAATTTTGGTAGACAGTTCGGGCGTATTTCGGTTTGAAAATGTGTTGGTGAGCAAGGAGGATGAGTTTACCAATAGTTATCGACTGTTGCTATATCCCAACGGCCAATTAACTGCCGATCCGCAAGTGCGGGATGTGGCATTTACGACAGTTCCCGGTCAATTACCCGCCGGATCTGGTGCATGGATTGCTTCGGCGGGTGTGAATTACAATCGTCAACCCGATCGATTTCTGGGGAGATTCGATGGTTTGCAGGGGGGAGTAGCCTATCGACGCGGACTGAGCGAATCGATTACTTTCGGCGGTGGCATAATTAGCGATCCGCTGGCCGTGCGCGGCTTGAGTGAGGTATTTTGGCAGCCGACGGGAGTGCCACTGCAAGCTTCGGTATCGGCGGTTACTGGCGATCGTTGGGATATCGTCAGCAACCTGAATTATCAGCCAGCACCAAATTTTAATGCCAATTTTAGTAGCGATAAATTTTCGAGTCGGGCGGATCTAAATTGGCTATTGTCTCCCAAATTTACGGCAATTAGTAAATACGATAGTTTGTCGGGAGTCGCGATCGGCGGTAACTATAATTTTAGTGTGGCACCTAATAGTAATAGTAATATTCAAGGCACGCTCGATAGCAATTCTTTTATTCGCTGGAGTGCCACTCACCAACAGAATAATTGGCTGGTAGGTTTGCAAGGTAATGAAATCAGTCTTAACTCCGAAGTCAGCTATCTGATTCCGGTGGCAAATGGTAGCTCTCACAATCTGGTCGCTAACTATCAAACCACGCGATCGATTGCGCCGACAACTTTCAGTCAATTACTATGGCGATATCAATCGCCGACAGTGCAATCAGAATTAGGTTATGGCTGGAGTGGCTTCGGGCGCGGTGCTAATGCTGGCATCGGGATGACTTTATCGCCCGGATTACAATTATTGGGTCGTTATCAGGGCATTTCCGCTTTTACCAATCGGGAGAATTTTTCTCTAGAATTACAATCGACGATCGATCTCCAAGGCGGAAATGTCACTAATACTCAAGTCGAAGATCTCCGCACTCGCGGCGGAATTGCGATTCAACCATTTTTCGATCGCAATCTAAATGGCCAACAAGATACTGGTGAAGAGAGTTTTTGGCATCCTACGCTGATTACGTTAGATAAAAAGCCGCTCGATCCCAGTCGCACTACCCAAGCAGCCAATCGAGTCGAAATTCGCACCGCTCCTGGTAGCTATCGCCTCGATCTCGATCCAGCGCGGTTGCCTGCTTATTGGCGCAGTTCGCTTGCCGATACGGCTGGCAAACCATTAGACTCGGTGCGGGTGAATGTCGCTTTGGGTAGTTATACGACAATTTCTATTCCGTTAACGCCGATGTATACGGTTAAGGGTATCGTCCTCGATGCTGCTGGAAAGCCTTTGGCAAATACTCAGATTGTGGCTATTCATGTTACCAGGAGGGAGGATCGGCGCGAGACGATGACGAAATCCGATGGCAGTTATGAATTTACAGATCTGGCGTTGGGTGCGTATGAAATTTCTGCTGCGGGACAATCTCAACCTAGCACGATCGCGATCGCGGTTAGTTCGCCAGTGCTGCAACAACTGAATCTCCAGCAAACGGAGTCGAGTAATTTAACACCACCAGATCGTTTGACGATCGATAATTGCGAGCTGATTTTTGTGACCTGTTGGCAGGGATTGTAGTAATCTTATGTCAGCAATCGATTATCAATTATTGAAAAATATGTCATTCTTGAGACACTCATTAATTTTGGCAGATGTTGCTCCAAATGCTGGATTTACCAGGAATTTCGAGTATTGCATCAAAATCACTAACTTAAATAAGTATCCTAATTATCTATTATTCGCACAAATTAGATCGCCGACATCTAAGCCTGGTGCTTATGTGCAGATTCAGGCCGATCGATGTATGCTGGTTGATGGCTATCGACCGAGTGTAAATATTGCAGCGATCGCTAAAAGTAGCGTCCAGAAAAGTGACTTAGCTAAGAATAATTTAGGTACGATTCTCAAAAATAATAAGCTGCAAAAATCATTAATTACTGGTACTCCGAGTATCGAGCGACCATTATCTGTGCCGATTATTAATAGTGGTAAGAAGATCGAAGCTAGTTTTGAGATTCAATCGCTAAATCGGCAGGGTTTAAAATTAGTGAGAGTGCCGGAATCGACACAAATCCTGAATGTGCTATTATTTCCGACGATCGGCATTGCAATTTTAGGATGGATTGTATGGAAACGCCAGCACAAAACAGTCGATCGATGAATTTGACGTTCTGGGGTAGTGCGATGATTTTAGTCAGTGGATTGAGTGCGATCGCTTTTCCATTGACTACTTATGCCTTGACTTTAGCTACTTTTGGGATCGCGCATGTAGCGATCGAATTGCGATATATCGACAGTCAATTTCATTCCCAATTAGACCCAAAAATTGAGATTCGGTTAGTCTTACTGCTGCTCTCGATCGCGATTTTACGTTGTTGTGGTATCTTTGGAACGATCGAACCAAATATCGCTCATTTGCTAGAACTTGGTTGCGGGTTGGGATTGGTATTAGTTGCCACTCATCACTTGTGGACGATCGATTGGAGACGCGGAACGCTCGGCATTATTATTGCTTGCGTGTTAGGAGTTGGCATTGTCCGAGATCCGATCGTTACTTCAATTATTTTCGCGATCGTTCACAATCTTACTCCCATTGGCTTTATCCTGCAACGTCAGGAATTAAAATCTCAGCGCACGCTCTGGTTGTGTGGTTTAGTATTTGGTTTAATACCGCTATTAATTCTGCTTTATCAGTTTTCACCGATCTTCCCTTTACCGCTGGAAGCGAATTCAATTTATCTAAGTGCTTTTATCGCGCCAGCTTGGCAACAATTATCGATCGCTTACCCACTTTTTTCGGCAGTTGCTTTTATACAATGTCTGCATTATGCAGTCGTAATTGGCTTATTTTCACGCTGGACGCCAACCCAAACCGATTCATTTATCCCGTGGTTAGCTCCTAAATATTTTTACTTATCTATCTGCACGATCTCGGTAATTTTCCTCATCGCTTTCGGGCATTCATTTATCCTCACTCGTGCCTTTTATGGCGTCGTAGCCAGCATTCATGCTTGGCTAGAGATTCCTTTATTAATTATACTTACCAGCCGAAAGCAGCATACCAGAACCACACACCAAATAAGTAAGATCCCAGATTAGCGATCGAGGATATACTCATACTCGCTAGCCAGGAGTATTTCATTACCCATTTATAGATCGAACCTTCGACGATAAATACCGGAATTTCGAGTAATAATGCTAGCTCGTTATATCGATCGGTTGATGCTCCCTCTCCATTTATAGTTGGTAAGAGATCGTTAAATACCTGCCATAAAATTGGGTGAGTTATTAAAGTACTAGCAGCCGCAACGATCGCTAGCAATCGCCATTCTAATTTACGAAATTTACCCCAAATACTCACAATCGCAGTCTCGATCGCAATTGAAATAATTAGAGCGATAAATTCTAATGAATCGAATGACATTAATGCTCATCTCATGCTCGACAGATTTAATTTAGCTTGTCGCTTATTGAGGAGAATTACGATAAGTTAGTGCCATTGCTTTGAACTTTGGTAAATATGTTTCTGATTGTTTGTCGCCGACAATACCGATGAGAACTATATACCCTCCGCGCTCGGGGAAAAGCACGATCTGATATAGCTTTAATGCTGACTTAGATTGTCGATCGCGACCGTTGGCAACTATTTCCCAACCAGGTATATTATCGATCGAAACTTTCTTAGTAGAAGTAACTCTGGTAATATCGGTTTGGGGATAATTTGACAGCCGACGAGTGGCAAAAGATTTGCGATCGCCAATTGGCACGATCGCCACTGATGGGGTGACAATAAATAATGGATCGGTGGGATTTGTGACGGGAAGGTTACCATCTTTGGTAAATGCAGCTACTTTCCCCAATCCTGTCGCTGCAGCTACTGGAGCTAAACCTTCTACCGCTGTAATGCTAAAAGGTAATGATGATACGGCGGAAGTATCGGAAGACAAGCTAGGAGTTACCGCTAGTAACGTCTGTTTGAGTGGTTCGCTAAATTTCGCCGTATTTTTGTCTAAAAAAGTTGCTGTGGCTACGCTGGTATTTTTTTCATCACCAAATATTAATACCCATTTCAGAAATTTTTCGCCGTAGGCTGATTGAGAAATTTGCAACAATAACCCAGGCTGGTTATTAATTTTAATCGACTCTTTGGAGATTAAAGAGATGCCCCTAGTCGCTAAAGTATCTTTATCAAATCCTTTAGTTACACCTGAAAATGGCCCCGGAATTTTTGTCAATACGATCGAAGAGTTGGTTTCAGTTTGCTCGAATCCATGAAATGCTGTCGCCTTTGTAAAGCCGCTCGGCTGGGGAAGTGCCAACCCAACTTCGGGAAAAGTAACTAGGTTATTTGGCTGTTGGGCTTGCAGCCACCGACTTTGAAATTTACTTCCGGCTGGGAAAATTATAGATTCTGCCATGCTCGGAACATGTACGCCGATGAGAGACACGATCGCGATCGTAATTGCTAACTGATATTTCATTGAAATAGGGGCAAAACTATTACTACCCCAGTATACGATCTGGATGTGGGGTCGATCGAATCCAAAATTCAGAATGTTTATTATTCGATCGACACAATTATGACATTTCATCCCTCAACCCTGCCAACAACCTTGCTAGAAAGTTTGTTGGCTCGCACTGATAGTCGCTTTAGGATCTGTTTTCTAGGATACAAGGGGCAATCTAATAACTCTTGCAATACCCGAGCTACTCGTGAATCCGCATACTGAGATCGAGAGATTGTCCGCGATGTCTCCAATCACATTTGGCTATTTTTTACTCCCTAAAATGCCCGATCGTCTCATTGAATTTTACCGTACCGGACGCGATCGCCTGGTTGATAAAAGCCTTCAGAAATTCATCTTTACGATTTAATTGAAATTGTTGTTGGACGGCTTCTGCCATACCGCCATCGCCCCACGATCGATCCTGACGGAAATATTCGATAAAACTGCGTCCGGCAATGCGCGTTAGATATGCGGCGGTAATGCCCTGAATGCCTTTCCCCAGCGCGAAGGTAGTCACATTCACCGTCAGAGCTGTCGATAATACTTGAATCGCCCCTTTGACGATACCTAAGCTAGTCAGTGTTTTGCCCAAGGAAAGTGCCAATTCTTGCGCCGCATCTTTGTTGAGATCGCAACCGTAAATCTTGCCGATCTCGATAATCATCTGAGTATTAATTGCTGCGGTGGCGAGAAAATCGACTACGGGTAACGGAGTGACTGTGACAACTCCCGCACCGATCCATTGAAATCGAGTCACGACGCGCTCGGCTTGACGGCGACGTTGGGCGTCAATTAGCTCTCGTGCTTCGGCTCCTAGCCGCTGGGATTGCAGCAAAATGTTGTCGGCGACCAAATCTTCGCCTTCGGCTCTGAGAACGGCTGCTAGGCGGCGAATCAGGGGAAATATGTCGGGATCGGGAGTAAACATTTCGCCCGATTCTAGTCTCACTGGCTGGGGGTTAGCCGCGATCGCGATGACATCTTCAGGAACGATCGCACTCTGGACGCGGCTTTGGAGTCGTTCGACGATCTTATCGCGATCGACTGGTGGATAGAGATCGGTTTTATTGAAAATTAGCAACGATCGTTTGCCGATTTCTGCCAATCCCATTAAGGGGATATATTCTGACGATCGCAAGTCATTATCGACCACAAATAATAACAGATCCGCAGATGTAGCTAACTCTCTAGCGATCGCTTCGCGGTGGGTACCTTCAATGCCAGCTTCCAAAATCCCCGGAGTATCGGTGAGTAAAATCTGTCGCTCTAAACCTTTTAACTCTAGAGTATAGGTTTCGCCCCTGGTTGTCGTCCCCATCGCGGCACCTACTTCCCCGACAATGCGCCCGATAATAGCGTTAATTAGCGAAGTTTTGCCTGCCGAACCCGTGCCAAATACGACGACGCGGATTTGTCCCCGCGCCAAGTTTTCGGCGATTTCTCGCGACTTGGCGATTAAAGCTTGACGGGTGACTTCATCTTGGATTTGCTGGAGTTGGCGATCGATCGCTTGAAGATTGGCGGTAGCGGCGGCAGTTTTTTCGACTGGAACTGTGGGTAATTGCTGCGGTAAGCTCTTCGATTTTCCCCACCAGCCTTGGAACTTGCCCAAGTAGTAAATTATCGTCACGATCGCGATCGCGATGAGGATTAAAATGCCGATCAGTAGTGGTGTCGCCAGCCACGGCGTCGTCCAACTCACTTGGACGTAGAGAGTATATAGTGAGTTAATCAGCCACAGAGCGAGAACTGCGATCGAAATTGCGCCGATGGCGATCGACCAGGAACGTGGGAAACGCATACTTTAGTGGATAGCGATCTATCTCTTATCATAGCCGAATCACTCGAAGATCTCGGTTGACTCAGTAATAACTTGTATGTTTGAAGACAGCAACATCTAAGTATGCTACGGAGGTAGATAGTTGCAGACTGAGGTTAAGCTAAGAAAGTTATCGTACTGAGCATTTTTCTATGTTAGACAACCGCGACTATACTCTAATTATTGACAAGAGCGGCAGCATGTCAACCAAGGACAAACCCGGTGGTGCGAGTCGCTGGCAAATCATGCAAGAATCGGCATTAGCTTTGGCAAATAAATGTGAAGAATTAGATCCCGATGGCATTACAGTTTATCTTTTTTCTGGTAAATTCAAACGTTATGATAATGTCACTTCTGCTCAAGTTAGCACGATTTTTCAGGAGAACGATCCTTCAGGCAGAACCGATTTAGCCGCCGTATTAACTGATGCTCTTAATAACTATTTTCAGCGCAAAGCAGCCGGACAAGTCCCTGCTAATGGCGAGTTAATTCTAGTGGTTACCGATGGCGAACCAGACGATCGTAAGGCGGTAATGCAGGTAATTCTCGATGCGACTAAGAAGCTCGATCGAGATGAAGAACTGGCGATTTCTTTCATTCAAGTTGGGATGGACGAAGCCGCAACTAAGTTTTTAAAAATCCTCGATGACGATCTCGGACGTGCTGGAGCTAAGTTTGATATCGTCGATACAATTACGATGAATGAGATGGAGGATCTCACTCTTAAGGAAGTGTTGCTCAGTGCAATTAATGATTGATAACTAGTCGTCTTAGGCATAAATTAAAGGCATTCTCGATCGGGAGTCGAGAATTCTCGTGCCAAGACTCTGCGCGAACGGATGTTTCGATAATTCCGACTCCGTTCGCGTAGCGTTTGCCTGCGCAAAACATTAGATCCAATATAAATATTGTCTAAGCTGAGTTAAAATTTCTCGATCGAGCATCATCAGCTCCGCAGGCCACCTTAACTGATTGAATGTAGTGTAGCGATCGATTCCATAATTTGGCGCGTGGGGATGTTATGGTGATGTCTGAGATCGAGCATTTCGGCTATAATACTGCCACTAGAATGCGACCTCGATCGACTTCACTCATTTATCCATCTTCCCCGCCAATGCTCACGAATTCCCCGCTACTAATAGTTCAGGATGTCCGCGCTGGTTATACTCCTGGCTCGGATATTCTTAATGGGATTAACTTTGTCGTCCAACCGGGCGAGTTAGTAGCAGTCATCGGCGGGAATGGCGCGGGAAAATCGACGCTAGCGAAGACGATTTTTGGACTGTTGACGCCGCATAGTGGGACGATTACATTCAAAGGCGAACAAATTGGTGGGTTAAAATCCGATCGCATCGTCCAGAAGGGGATGTGTTATGTGCCGCAAATCTCGAATGTATTTAAGTCATTGACGATCGAGGAAAATTTAGAGATGGGTGGTTTTATCCGCTCCAACGATCTCAATCAGCTCAAACAAAAAATTTATACCATGTTTCCCCGCCTCGCCGAGCGGCGCAAACAACGCGCTGGGACGCTATCGGGTGGCGAACGCCAAATGTTAGCTATGGGTAAAGCCTTAATGCTCGATCCCGAATTATTGGTGCTCGACGAGCCGTCAGCAGCACTCTCACCCGCTTTAGTTACCGACGTGCTCAAGCAGATTCGGGCAATTAATGAAATTGGTACGGCAATTGTCTTGGTGGAGCAAAATGCTAAAAAAGCTCTAGCCATGTCCGATCGAGCTTACGTTCTAGATACTGGCGTCGTCAAGCATGAAGGTAGCGGTGCTGACTTGCTCAAAGATCCCAAAGTAATTGAGACTTATTTAGGC
>NZ_PVWO01000616.1 GCF_003003845.1 Chamaesiphon polymorphus CCALA 037
ACTATTCACTGTCTTGATTCGCTTAACCGTCGGGGAACCCGACGGTTAAGCGAATCGCTATCCACTATCCACTCCTCAATACTCCCAACTCCCAACTCCCAATTTAGTTAATAAACTTAAGTAAATTTAACTAAATTATCATTCATAGTTACTTACTACACATCGATCGATTTCTACATAATTAATTAATTATTGCCGTCAAAATTATTACCAAAAGTTAAATAATTCAGCAATAAATCAACTTTTATTGATTTATTACCTAAGATCGGTGGAAGTTAATGTAGGGTAAAAGATGGAATCAATCCAACAACAGATTAGTACCTTGACCCGCAAGGTCGATCGAGTTTATCAGATTATCGATCGATTGCACCAGCATGTCTTTCAAAATCTAGATACACAGACCATTGGTGGCGAAGAGACATCGATCGAACACCCGCTCAATCGGCAGACTCCGCAGCTCAATAGCAGCGATGCTAGACGGGTGAAACAGGAGATTGCGAGCTATCGCACCAATGGATATGTAGATTTACCTAGAGATGCAAACGATCGCCAAGAAACGGCTAATTGGGCGATCGATCGTCAAGGGATGTCACTCGATAATAGCGGCCTAGAGATCGGTCATCAGGTGAAAGAACAACATTTGTCACCTGAATTTCAAATTCAACGCTTGACGGCTCAATTAACGGCTGCTTATAACCGGATTGCAGCGTTGGAAGAGCAGCTATTAGCCAAACGGTGGAAGTAGTCGATCTTTTGCGATGTATTATCTTGCAGTTAGAAATTCAATGCCAAGTGGCTCGATCCCGATCGAAATTTAGCAATTAGGCAGCTCTTAGGCTAGCTACTAAATTATGAATAATCTAAGCGATCGGGGCAATCGATTCCTAGTAAAACGATTTGAGATTACAGTCTCGATCGACTAATAATCGCTAGTTTCTAGCTATATTCTGAGACTAGGAGTTGGATATCGCAATTAATAAGTATATTCTCTTATATTGTTGCTTAAAAAGCTGAGATGCTAACAGCCAAAAGTCTTGACTGTGTTGCTATTCACCAGGTGTGCGGTGTTAAACTGTTCGGGTCAGCATCCGAATAGTTATATCGATATCTCACACGAATCCGACCCGATGAAAAAGCAAATTTTAGTTACTGGTGGCGCGGGGTATATTGGTTCGCATACCATCAAACAATTAGGCGAAAATGGCTACGATATTGTCGTCTATGACAACCTTTCTACAGGCAAGATCGATGCGATCTCTTACGGTACTTTCGTTGAGGGCGAATTAGGCGATCGACAGCAGCTAGCACGAGTTTTTGCCGAACATAATTTTGATGCTGTCTTACATTTTGCTGCCAGTATTTCAGTTCCTGATTCGCTGGTCGAGCCACTAGCTTACTATAGTAATAACACAGCTAATACCCTCAATCTGCTCCATTGTTGTCAGCAATTTGGAGTAAATAAATTTATCTTCTCTAGTACTGCTGCCGTATACGGACAGCCAGAAGTCAACCCAATTAGCGAAGATACGAAGACAGAACCACTCAATCCTTATGGCAGCTCCAAACTCATGAGCGAACGCCTGATTGGAGACTATGCAAGTGCTTCAAATCTTAAATACGTAATTCTGCGATATTTTAATGTTGCTGGTGCTGAAGTCGGTGGCACATTGGGACAGTCTGGTAAAAAAGCCAGCCATCTGATCAAAGTAGCTTGCGATGCCGCTTTAGGAACACGTCCGAGTGTGAGCATCTTTGGGACTGATTTTGACACCCCAGATGGCACGGGAATTAGGGACTACATTCATGTTGACGATCTCGCTAGGGCGCACGTCGATGCGCTTGCTTATCTCAATGGGGATGGTGATAGTCAAATTTTAAATTGTGGCTACGGACAAGGCTACAGTGTCCGGCAAGTTATCGAAAAAGTTAAAGAGATTTCTGGGGTAGATTTTACCGTCATCGAAGCCGAACGCCGTGCTGGCGATCCTGCTTGTGTAATTGCCTCAGCCGAGCAGATCGTCCAAACGTTGGGATGGCAACCACGTTTTAACGATTTGGATATTATCGTTCGGACAGCCTTAGCATGGGAAAAAAAGCTCAATTCTCGGTCTCTACCAGTCCAAGAGCTAGTCGGTAAACATTAGATCGATGAAGTCGCCAGGGAGCGGGAATCGGCCTAGCTCCCTCAACTACATGCTTGAAGAGAATTCATGCCCATCAAACAATGAGCGGCACGTAGTAAATCTGTGGCGATGGTCGTTGGTTGCAACTGGCGGAGCTGTAGCTCGCTACGAATCCCACAAGTTAAGGCAATCGTGGCAATACCCATCGCTTGTCCTGCTAAGATATCAGCTTCGGTATCGCCAATCATCCAACTATGTGGCGAGTTTATCGATGTAATTCGGTGCTCCCGCATCGCTCGCTGGAGCAGTTTAGTTTTAACTTCGGTGTAGTTTTGATATGCAGCTTCACTGTTGCTGGTACCATAAATCCCCGTAAATAACTGGCGGAGTCCGTTTTGTTCGAGAATCGAAATTGCTTCGTCTCGATCGCGCAAAGTTACTAGAATTAACCTAACACCTTGAGATTGCAACAACCCTAACGCCCAAGTAACACCAGGTTGGATCTTATCTTGTGCGAGTAGATCGGCACAGTTGACAATTTCGACCACCCGCCGCAAAAAGAATTCGACCTGTTCGCCTTCTAAACCAGACTGGCGGGCAATTTCTCGATCCGGAATGCGGTCTTGCTTCATCTGCCAAAATTGTGCTTTGGTCAAAGGTGTCAGATCGAGCAATGAATGTAAATTTGCGCGTGCTGGCGTGGAAAACTCGCGATAATATTTAGCAGTATCGGTTAACGCTAGACAGTAAGTACTATAGTATCGATCGGATACATCGACGATCGGGCCGTCAAAATCAC
>NZ_PVWO01000617.1 GCF_003003845.1 Chamaesiphon polymorphus CCALA 037
TACGGAGAGCGGGCGATGGCTGCTCTTACGCAAGCTAATTTTGAAGTCTCCCATTGTATTCTGCCCGATGGCGAGCAGTATAAAACGCTCCAGTCGATCGAGCAAATTTACGACTTAGCTCTGGAGCATGGCCTAGAACGCTCCTCAACCTTGGTTGCCTTAGGCGGTGGCGTAATTGGAGATATGACGGGTTTCGCGGCGGCTACCTGGCTGCGGGGGATGAATGTCGTCCAGGTACCGACTACTTTACTGGCGATGGTCGATTCTTCGATCGGTGGTAAAACTGGTGTCAATCATCCCAGGGGCAAAAACCTGATCGGTGCATTTTATCAACCGCGCTTGGTGGTGACCGATCCTCAAGTTTTAGCCACGTTGCCAGAACGTGAATTTCGGGCGGGAATGGCAGAAGTAATTAAGTATGGAATTATTGGCGATCGAGAGTTGTTCGAGCGATTGGAGGGAGCTGCTAGCCTCAAACAGCAGGACATCGATCCCGAACTCCTATCTACTATTTTAACCCGCTCGGCGAATGCTAAGGCGATAGTGGTGAGTAAAGACGAACACGAATTGACTGGGTTGCGGGCGACTCTCAACTACGGACATACGATCGGCCACGCGATCGAAAGTGTGACTAAATATATTGTAGTCAATCATGGTGAAGCGGTCGCGATCGGGATGGTGGCCGCCGGATGCATCGCTGTAGATCTGAAATTGTGGACGGCGGCAGAGGCGCAACGCCAGAATGCGGTCATTAGCAAGGCCAATTTAGCCATCGATCTACCATCAGGTATCGATCTAAACCAGATCGTCGCCACTCTCAAAACCGACAAGAAAGTTAAAGCAGGTAAAGGCGTATTTATCCTCCCCACCTGCATCGGCGATACGCAAACGATCGCTTACGAACCAACTAGCACGGAAACAGATCGAGTTTCGGATCCGCTAATTAAGCAAGTTTTAACAGCTATGTTGCCGATTGCAGCTACTTAGAATCCAGGTATTCTAGTTGACATTAGGAAAATTCGTTACCTAAATATTTACAGCGAATCCCAGCCACAAACACTCTCTATCGATCCTGTTATCTTGAACTATCTCACTCGATTTACCAATGTTCCCACACAGATCCCAGAGCACCTGCGATCTGTATGGCGGTGGCTGCCAGGGCCAATCGCCGCAGTAGTGGCGACCGTATTGGTACAGATTGGTGCGACGGCACCAGTTGAGGATTTTGCTTACAATCGACTGACAGAGTTGCGGGGAGAGAGAGCTTGGGACGATCGAGTAGTGGTCATCGAAGTTGACGACCGTAGCATTTCCCAATATCGAGATTTACCAAATAATCGCGCTCACTACGCCAAATTAGTTAAAATTCTCACTAAATTTAATGCCAGTACGATTGCCTTCGAGCAGATATTTAGGGAGATTACCCCCGATGATGACGAATTTATCGAAGAGATCAACGGTCACAAGGCCGTAATTCTCGCGCAAAGTTGGGACGGGCAAAATCAGCCGATCTTACCGACTCGCCGCTTGAAAGCAGCCGCTCAAGGCGTCGGACATGTCGATAAAATTAAAAGTAACGATGGTGTGGTTCGCCAAATCTTGCCGTACAAACATCGCGTCTACTCTCTAGCTTGGATGGCCGTAGAAGGTCACAATCTCAGCAATGCACCAGAAATCAAACGTCCGCCAAGTGAAGGCGAGTTTTGGATTAATTGGCCGGGTAAAGCTGCCAAAGCCAACCATTACTCTTTGAGTTCGATCTTAGAGCCAAAAGACGAGATCGATCGCGCGCGACTCGAAAAAGCATTTAATAATAAAATTGTGTTAGTGGGGGTCACTGGTAGTAATGCGACGCGGATCGATACCCCTTTCGATCGCACTGAAGGAATTCCGAGTATTTATTTACATGCGGCGATCGTCGATAATCTGCTCCAACGCAGTCAACTCCAAATCGTACCCGATCGTTGGTTGTTAGTATTACTATTGCTCGTCAGTCCGCTGTTGAGTTACCAACTCAGTCGGCTGACACCCGGTCAAAGATTGTTAGGATTATTAGGACTCAGTAGCGGCTGGATCGCGATCGTCATCGTCGCCTTAGCTAATAATTATTTGCTGCCAGTTTCCGCACCAATTACCTTAGCATTGTTAGTGACTATTGGGGTTGCATATTGGGAACGGCAATACACAGATTTTTTAGTCAAACGCGAAATTGACAGGCTCTGGCAAACCCATCAAATTAATTTAGTCGCCCACCCGCCTCGGTTTGGCGACAAGCAACTTTTTCCGCCAATTCCAGTTGGCAAAGTTGCTAAACTAGCGACACTGGCGGCAGAATTAGGACGGGCACAATCAGCTCAAACAGCGATCGCACATAGCTTATCGATGGGATTACTAGCCACAGAGCTAGATGGAACGGTCTGGTTTTGTAATTCGGTCGCTTCTCAGCTTTTAAGTATCAATATCGGCGATAAAATCGAACACTGCTTGATTCCTAATTGGTTGAGTGCTAAAGATTGGGAAGATCATCTGAGCGACCTTCATACTTACCGGAGTTTGCCGCCTAAAGAGGTCAAGCGCAATGGTAAGTATTTTACGCTCAAATTAGAAGCTCTATATAATTGGCAGGAGATCCAACGCGATATCATTGATGGGAAGAAGATCGAAGGAATTTCGGTTGCATCGGGTTTCTTACTGGTAATTGAAGATATTACCGCCTCCAAACAACTGCAATCATTATTGATCGAGCGAGAACGCCACAGTCGGCAAGAATTAACCAAAGAAAATATTGCCTTAGAAAAAGCCCGTCAATTGGCAGAATCGGCGGGTAAGATGAAGAGTGCTTTCTTGGCAAATATGAGCCATGAAATTCGCACGCCGATGAATGGCATTATCAGTTTTACCGAGCTACTATTAGAT
>NZ_PVWO01000618.1 GCF_003003845.1 Chamaesiphon polymorphus CCALA 037
CCTTGGCTCTGAGTAGCTGAATTAGTAGCTGTAACTGCTTTCCAACCTGGATTTTAGCCTTTATTCCGCAACCCCTAAATAGAGTATTACCATCTGGAGAGATCGCAATGCTTTCCGCAATCGAATCTTGCTCCCAAGTATGAATGCAACTCATATTTAGCCATGGGTTATATTCATCTAAGGCATGTTTGACTCTTTCTTCTTCTCTAGTTCTAAGTAGTGAGAAAGCTTTCCATTTTAACCCGTGCGAGTCATTTCTCCAGATATCGATAAGTAGTTCTAAACCCTTTTCATCATATTTTAAGGCCGCTCGAAGTGCCGATATTTGGATTTTCTCATCTTGGCTGCTTAAGCGTTGCTCGATCCCTTCAATTCCACCCAAAACAACACTATCTGTGGTTAGGCGATTTTGTCCGCCGAGAATGACATCGGTTTTATCTGGTTGATTTTCTGGCATACTCATGAAGATCGAGTTACAAATTATTATGCCCAATCTATTTCAAAACCTGACACGATCGTGGTTTAAATGGCTAATATCGATCGAATATTACTTGTATAAACTCACCTCTAATAAAGTTTGAAGCTGATTTAATCTTTCGATTTTATGCTTTGAATCGATCGCCAGAGCGGTTGTGGTAACCAAAATGGATGACGCCAACTTTTACTTGTCGGCGATTCACCTAATACCTGAATTCGCCACCGCTCCCACATAATAATTAACCATAATATCTCGCCAATTCGCCGACCTTGAATCGTGCCGCCAAACTTGCCGCTGACTAATCTAGCGGCGATATCTGGTTGCCAATATCCCGCTCGTTCCAAAACTCCTGGATTCAACCATGTGCCCAGATCCGACCACAATTCGCTAAATAACCATGCCGTCAGCGGTACGCCCATCCCGCGTTTCGTGCGCCAGACAATTTCGGGTGGGAGGAGGTGCTCGACGGCGCGCTTGAGGATGTATTTTTCGCAGGCACCTTGGAGATGAAGGGTGCCAGAGACGCCAAACGTCCATTGGGCTAAAGGTAAATCGCAGAAGATCGATCGCACTTGCAATCCGTGCCAACGCGCCAAATTAGTCGCGCGGGGATGGATATTTTGGGCACCTTTGAGCATCAGGCTGGCACGTCGCAGGCGATGGAGGAGTTCGGGGGCACGATCGGGATCTAGTGCGTCACCGAGCCAATTTGTGGGCGATAAGGACTCAATTCGATCGAGGATCTGTGGTTGAAACGATCGACTCTCGTAGCCGTAAAGCCGATGAAATGTCTGGAGATACGGCTCGATGAGATCGGGACTGCTCCCATACATACTCGCTGCAATTAGGGGTTTATTCGTCCAACCTGCAAATAGTTGATCGCCGCCTTCTCCGTTGAAAATTACGGGTACCTCTTGGCTGGCGGCTTGACAGAGTAGATACAGCGGCACGGTGACGCCATCGCCATAGGGCGAGTCTAAAGCGCGAACGGTAGCATCTAACGATCGACGCACGAGTTTGGGGTTGACAGGTACTTTAACCAAGGGAATCTGGAGATGATTTGCCACCTGCTCGGCATACGGATATTCGGAAATCCCCGCTTCGTCAAAGTCGAGGGAATAAGCACGAACTTTGATGCCATTTTTAACTAAAAGTGCGGCGACGATCGAGGAATCCAAGCCGCCAGATAGAAGAACGCCGACGGGTGCATCTGGTAAATCTTGAATTTGACATGCGACGGCAGATTGTAATAACCCTTGCAACCGATCGATCGCAATGTTTTCATCTGTAAGTTGCTGCGGTGACTGTTGCCAGCAATTTTTAGTAACTGTAACTGGCCTAAAAGTCTCTAAAGATATCGATATTTCTGTGCCTGCGGCTACTGCATGAATATTGTCGATCGGTGTTAATGGTGTCGGGATATAAGAACAGCAACTATAGCCATAAAATCCTGCTACATCGATTGTCGATCGATCTAATAGCGGTAATAATAATTGCAAGTGAGTACTAAACCAAATTACTCGATCGCATTCCGTCCAATATAACGGCATCCGTCCGAAAGGTTCACGACCCAAAATTAGATTTTCATCCTGCAATCTCACCCAGCAGTCTAAGCCTAATCCTGAAGCAGAGCAGCCTAATGGTAGTTCGCCTAACGATCGAACTGGTAAGGGAAGTAAACTTGCAAGAATGGTGGATCGATCGATTTGTCCCCAATAACCAACTAGTTGAGCCGAGCCAATTACGATGCCACTATGGAAATTTTGACCCATTAGTTAACATCAAATGGCGATTTTTCGATAATGCGATCGCCGACTTTTATTTGTACTTGCCATGCTCCCGTCGCCGCATTAGCAGGTAATTGATAACGACATTGAGTATTCCAGACAGGAGTAGTAATATTTTTGGTATCGTAACGATTGGTATGAACGATTTTGCCACTGGGATCGAGCCAATTACAGGTGAGATTTAATCTCTCGCCGACAGGTGCATCATTGAGTGTAACTCGATAGGCGATCGCCGCACCGCGATCGACTGCTTGCAGATTTTCACCATTATCTTGAGCTAAGGTAATCCGATCTTGAGTAGCGGTAATTTTTGCCAGCGAAGTCGATCGAGTTTGGACGAAGAAACTACTCCCAATGACTAGTGCCAATAACGCCGCAACACTGGCGATGATAATACGCCGATTCCGCTGCTGTTGCCGTGCTAAAGCCTCTTTGCGCTGCACTTGCACCATCGCCTCATCGAGCAGTTCTGGCGGTAGATTCAATTCTTGGAGGATTTTCTGAACTTCCGATCGATCCAATTCTGCTTGCTGTCGATCGGCCAATCGTCCGACTTCGCCAACAATTAGCTCTAGTTGCTGCGCGGTCAATCGTTGCTCCATAATTCATTACCTGCGAGCTATGCTCTTCTATTTTAAATCATAGAG
>NZ_PVWO01000619.1 GCF_003003845.1 Chamaesiphon polymorphus CCALA 037
ATACTAGAGATAGTTACTATGGGGATCGAGACTTCTATCACGGCACGGATGCTGAGAATCTTGCAGGGTTGACATCCAGAGGAGCTAGGCTAGAGTCTGAATCAGTCAACAGCTATGGGGACGGTTTCTATCTTGCTTTCTCCAAACAAACAGGAATCGATTACGCCAATCAAGCAGATCGACCTGCTCTTGTTTCAGCTAAAGTTATGGTGCGTAAGCCGAAGAAATTTACCGATAGCATTGATTTTGAAAGCTTCTTGCAAGAGAATGATATTCCAGCAGACAACCTTCAATCAAAAACGGTAACAAAATTGTTGATTTCTCAGGGGTTTGATGCAGTAGAAATCGGTGGCAATCGAATCCTGGTGATTATCTTCGATTGCAGGCAAATTGCAATATATGAGGTAACAGAATTATGAGTAAAATTGGATGCCCAATCTGTAAATACTACCAGTTCGACGGCAATTGCACAGCCTTTCCTGATGGCATTCCGATGATGTTTCTTTCGGGTGAAAAAGAACATACAGAGCGGATGAAATTCCAGGAAAACGATCTTGTTTTTGAATGGATTTCTCCTGAAGAGCAAGGAAAAAGAAGAGCAGCAGCGATCGAAAGTCACAAGCAAGTCACTGTATAAACGAGGGAAACCGAATCAGCCACACCCGACACCCCCACACCCCCACTCTCCTACTTCTGCAACCGAATCAACCGCACCACACTCGCATCAGTAGTAATCAACGGAAAACTATTGCGGCGTTCGCTCAATTGCCAGAGTGGAAAGCCGATAAAATAGGGCGTACAGTGTTCGCCAAAAGCATAGAAGCAGCTCCGAAAATTGAGGTTTACCGTCGCCGTTCCTTGCTTGGCGTTAACATTGCGAACGACAAATTTCATCCCCGAAAAATGGATGCCAGTCGGTTCCTTGCCACCATTTACCCATGCGAGTAAACCTTTGCCACCGCGCACTTGAAGACTGTCACCAGAAATTATCCGCGCGCCTTTGAGATAAGGCATTCCGATGACAGGATGGGTTTCGATATAGTCACAATTACTCTGGCAGGAGGCATTCGGCTGTTGCTCCGAACCACTCATCACCATGTGTCGAACATTGCGTTCCTGGGTGCGAACCACATCCATCTTCATCGCAGCCGCACCCGCAGGGATGGTGATGCTAGGCATATTCGCAAAGGCAATGTTGCCAATATTCGGAATCTGGGAGGTAGTAAGTTTTTGAATGCCAGCAAAGTTATTTAACGGCGTATTTGCCAGACTCGGCACCCGCTTGAGCTGAATCGACTTGAGATCGACGACGCTCCCAAATGGAGTACTTTGGAGATTGGGATTGACGATCTTACCACCGCCACTGCCACCAGAGACAAAAGCAGATTGCGGCAACACCGCAGCCAAACTCGGATTGCCCGCTAGTGCATCCTTAACAGCGATCTTGCCCAACCACGGAGTTGCCGTCGCCAGCGTTTCCGCGCCAGTTAAAGCAGGTTTACCAGCAGCTTTCGCGGCGGTTTGTGGGGTGAATTTGCCGATACCAAAGGCAGTATTGAGAAATCCCAGCGGCAGACAGGTGGACGGTGCTTGCCCAGCTCGGCAGGTAACTCTAGTTAAACCACCGAACATCGGTTGGGCTTGAGGCGGAATTGCCGCACTCATTCCCGTTGGCGAAGCTGCCATCGAGTTAACCGTAAGCTGTGAAAAAGTAGCTCGGATCGGATTATTATTCGCTGGTGTCTCGGCTTTTGCTACTCCTGCTAGGTAAAAAATGATGGCTAGTGTGGTAATCGAAAAATAAGTGAATTTAGCGGTAGCCTTGAATTTGGCTGTCCTAACTGTATTGGCGATTGAATTAAATTTAGCTATTCTCACTGCAATGGCGTTCCTAAACTGACTAAATTAGCTACTAAATTCAGATTTAAACCATAAGCGGGAGCCGATTCCAACTTAACGGTTCCTCCATTTAATGCCAAGATGAATTTATTAATTCTTTCGTATTGTGGATTGTTAAATTTATAGTCACCTCTCATAATCGCCAATCTAAATCCCGTCTTTAAATAATCGATGCTTTGACTGTTAGTAACGCGCAGATTTACAGGGATAAATGGGGTATTTGTTGCAGTGGCAACTGGGGTATATGGTGCAGATATCGTTGGAGATTGTCGTTTAGTTTTCGATTTAGGAGGAACGACAGTTGCAACTTTAACGATTGTGCTGGGCGTAGGTTTTGCCAACGGTTTAGGTGCTGTCGGCACGATCTGAATTAATGCCACATGACGCTGAGGATCGTTTTTGCCGAATAGTTTGAGCGTAAATACATAGGTTTTTTTCTGTCTGCGAGCGTCATTGGTAACGACTGTTAGTAAAGATTTGCGTCCCGCTCGTTTATTGACTCGAACTACTCCAGGCAGTTCGATATCATCGATTAACGAGAGATGAACCAGGGTAGGTGCCGAGCCAGGAGCGCAGGGTTGAGTTTCGGATTTAGAGAGACAACCATCGGTAGTCAAAGATACATAGGATTGGTTGTCTAAAAACATCGTTTCTACTGTCTCATTCACAGCATTAAAACTAATATTCGTACCCAAACCAGAATGTAAATTAATGGTTAAAACTTCTTGCTGTGGCGATTGATACTGGACGATGTCCGATGGGGGCAAGGCAAATGCTGAAGTACCATTGGCAGCCGACCAGCTCAACAGAGCGATCGCAGACAGGCAAATTTTAGAAAGATTCATATTACTTGAGAAAGTCGAGTTACCCGATTAGACAACGCCGACGCTACACGAACGGTCGATACCATTTACTCGTTATAGCTACTGCATCGCTGAAACAGTATCCGCTAGATTACTGGTTATGGGTTCCCTAGTATTTTGGGAAATAGCAAAAACTAAAGGTCGATAGA
>NZ_PVWO01000620.1 GCF_003003845.1 Chamaesiphon polymorphus CCALA 037
CAATAACGGATCGCATGTTATTCACCTCGATTACCGACCATATATCGCGGAACGATCGAGAATTGCTGGTGGGGTTGGGTGGGTTTTGTTGATATTTCTAGAATTTAGTGACGGTTATTTGCATAAACCCACCCCTACAGATTGTTGGTTCAAACTATCGACCGATCGCGAGGGCAACCGAAAAATCCTGGAGTGTTTCACCGACGGAAAGCAGACTGGAAGAAGATTGCAGGGGTTGTCCTGTAATAGCATTAGTCCAATTTGTCGGTGCCGATGGGGGAAGATGGATGCTGGTATCCTGCCAAACATCCTTACCGAGGGGGCGTTTTCCTGGCGGTACTAAGCCGACAAAGAAACGTGGCGCGATCGAGATGGCCATTTTCCCCTCGAAATGTCGCCCGAAGGCAATAACTCGATCGCTTAATGCGCCTGTCACTTTGAGCGGGATATAATCACCTTGCTGGAATAAATCTCGCTCTGTTTTACGGGCTTGCAGTAGTTGAAAAGTGAGAAACAGTTTGATTCTGCCGTCGGTTTGGGTGGTAAATAGTTCGTCGATGAGGGCGAGGATATCGCGATCGATCTGTTCCCGAATATACTTGAGTGCGGTCTGGCGGCGATCGTAATCTACGGGACGACGGTTATCGGGATCGACTAGATTCAAGTCCCAAAATTCATCGCCCTGATAGAGATCGGGCACCCCTGGGGCGGTGTATTTTAATAACACTTGCGAGAGTGAGTTAAGGATGCCGTATTCGGCGACCTGACTTTGAAATGGCTGGAATTCGCGCAAGAAGGGGTTGGTTTCCGGCGTGGCTAAGATGGCGTCGATAAAGGCGAGATAGCCCTCTTCATAGTCACTATCGGGTCGCAACCAAGCGGTATGCACCTTGGCTTCGCGCACTGCTTTAATCGCATAGGCTTTGACTCGATCGACAAATTCAGCAAACTCACTATTGCTAAATGGAAATGCACCTACTAATGTCTGGTACAAAAAGTATTCATCGTTGCGATTGGGCACGCCTTTTCCCGCGATCTTCGGCTTTTTGTCAGCATTGAGATCCGCCCAGACTTTGACACGATCGATCCATTCGCTAGATAGTTCGGATAGCACATTCAATCGGGCGCGCATATCTTCGCCGCGTTTGGTATCGTGGGTGGCGGTAGCGTTCATGGAGTGTTGCCACTGCGCGACTTTGTGCTGGTTGAATCGATCGAATTGCTCTAAAGATATCCCAAAATGACCGGGATTGCCGCCGACTTCATTGAGCGAGAGCAGACGGTTGTAACTGTAGAGCAGAGTATCTTCAATCCCTTTAGCCATCAGCGGCCCCGTCAATTGCTGCATTCGCATGATAAAATCGAGCCGATCGCTTTTTTGGGCTTCGGTCAAATAGTCTTCGTGCTGGCGGAGTAATATTTGCTCGATGTAGTCCAATTCTTTGATTTGTTGGGGCACTCGATCTTTGGCAAGAACGATCGCGGTTTGAATGACGGATCGATCGGCATCGGTGACTCGATCGGAGGCAATATAAGTCCGATAAACTGGAAAAAATGCCAACACTTCAGTTAAGGCTCGCTTTAAACCATAAGCGGTAAAGTCACCACCGAGCCGAGTTTGTCCCGCAATGCGTTTGAGTCGATCGGCAAGATTACTGACATCGCCAGCCAAATTTGTTTCGATAATCAGCCGTTTTTTATCGGCAGCTAACGTCTCATATTCGGCGAACGATCGCGTAAATGTTGAATAAAATTGCGTCAACTGCTCCTGATGTTTGACACAACAAAACAAGCCATTTATATAATTTAGAAACTCGTAGCCACTAGTACCTTGAATCGGCCACTCAGATGGTAAATCTTCGGACAGTTCTAAGATTTTTTCGACGGTAATATACGTGTCTCCCGTTCGATCGCGCAACCGATCTAAATACCGACCGGGATCGTACAAGCCATCGATATGGTCGATCCGCAGTCCGGTAAAGCTACCGTCTTCAATTAGTTGAGTAATAAGTGAGTGAGTTCTTTGAAAAACTTTAATTTCCTCAACTTTGACCGAAATCAACTCATTAACTGTGAAAAATCGTCGATAATTAATCTCTTCCGCGCCCACCTTCCAATATGAGAGACGATAGAACTGTTCGTTTAGCATTCCATCTAGCAAGTTAAAGCTCTCTGGTTTGCCAACCTCGCCATTAAATGCCAACACATTAGCATCAAATAATTCTTTGACGATCTCATTTTGGCTGTACACTTCCCACAACAGATATTTGACAAAACTAATCCGATCGTAAAGTTCTCGACCTTTAGCTTCGTTGGCAACATTCTTGACTAGATATAAAATTCCGAGCAGCTTGATAAAATCTGGATGGTTTCGGCCAAGCGATCGTGTAATCTGACCTAAGTTATTTGATATAAATCGATTGTATGATTCGAGCCTAATTGGCAGTTTTAAGCCAAAATAATTAATGCTCAGTCCATTTTCCTCATAAGCAAGCTTGAGATCGCCTTGTTCTAGACATTCTGCATAAAAATTGCCGAGTAGCGGTGCCAAAACGCGGGCGGGAATAGTTTCAGAAATTGGTGTCCAATCGATATCAAAATAATCGAATGATTCCGCATCCGATCCATTTTCCAAGATATCCATCAGCCAGAGATTTTGGCTATCGTAAGCCATATGATTGGGCACGATATCTTGCAACCAACCCATCTGGTGTTGTTGGACTTCTTTAACTAATTCCGCAAACTCTTCAGCCGTCCCTAGTTCTGGATTTAGCTGGGTAGGATCGACGACATCATAACCGTGGGTGCTACCCGATCGAGCCTTGAAAATCGGGGACGCATAGATATCGGAAATGCCTAAATCGGCTAGGTAGGAGACGATCGATCGAGCGTCGGCGAAGGGATAGTC
>NZ_PVWO01000133.1 GCF_003003845.1 Chamaesiphon polymorphus CCALA 037
CTCCTGTCGTGCCTGCGTTCTCCTGTGAAATCGAAAAAAACAATTATTGCGATCGGATTGTTCTGCATTATTGCTACCATAATTGGGATCGTTTTATTAGGTGGTATCGATCGATCTCAATTGCAGGTCTGGCTGCAAAAAATGGGGATTTGGGCACCAGTTCTATATATCCTAATTTACTCGATCGCGACAATTTGCATCTTACCCTCAACCCCGCTCAATCTCACTGGTGGCGCGATTTTTGGTACGGTGTGGGGGACAGTTTGGACTAGTATTGCTGCTGTTTTGGCCGCAGTGCTATCTTTTGCTTTCAGTCGTACCATCGGACGTAAATTTATCGAGCAAAAGTTAGCAGGCAAATGGCAAAAACTCGATCGTGAAATGGATAGAGGTGGCTTTTTTTACATGTTTGCAATTCGATTGTTACCGCTAATTCCGTATGGAATTGTTAATTTTACAGCGGGTTTGACCTCGATTAAATTTCGTGACTATTTCTTCGGGACATTACTCGGTACGGTTCCCGGTATCTTACCTTTTGTGATGATGGGTGCTGGTCTCACCGCACTCAAACGGGGCGATGTTTTACCGATTCTCGTTGCTTTAGCTTTAACCGGAATGCTGGTCGGTACTGCCACTTGGTACCGTCGTCAAGCTGAATAATCGAACTAAAATTAGGCTGCATAAGTTAGACCAAATTCGGTTTGAAAAGCTCCTTAACCTGTGGCCCTCACCCCCAACCCCTCTCCCAAGTTTGGGAGAGGGGAGCCAGAGCCGCAGGCGAGGGCGGGGTGAGGGCTGCCTGGGTTTCCGATCGCAAAAGAAGGGTTTGTGAAGCGGATTTGGTATCATTTTGGATTTTGGATTTGTTGTTGTTGGGGTTGTTCTTGAGGTTGTTGAGTTTCGCTTTGCTCTGTCTTGTCGCACACAACTGGGAGGGAACCTCCCAGTCGATGCGCCGCTACCCAACCTACGACTTAAAACACATCTGCTGGATCTGCCGCACGTAATTTATTTGAGGCGATCGCCGCAGAAATCAGACACATTAATAGAGTTAAAATAAAGACAGTTAGGGCTAAATTCACTGTCATTACTAGTTCTAATCGCGTGAGATTTGTCAAAAGTTGATACATGCCCAGTGTGGCAGTAAATCCAGGGATATAGCCTAAAACTGCCAGGAATAATGCTTCTTGGAAAATCACGAGCAGGAGCGATCGATTGGAATAACCGATCGCTTTGAGGGTGGCGTATTCGGATAAATGATCGCTGACGTCGCTATAAAGGACTTGATAGACGATCGCGACGCCGACGATAAACCCCATTACTGCTCCAAAATTAAAGATTGTGCTGCTGGGATTGGTATCTTGAAATTGTAATTCTCTGGTTTGTAGCTCTTGATGGGTGAGTGCTTTAATGCCAGGGACGGCACGTTCGATGCCTAGTTTGAGTGCGAGAATATCTGTACCTGGTTTGACGCGAATGATACCCAGGGTGACTTGTTCGAGCGCGCTACTCCCATACATTTCGGCGAAGGTGCGATCGCTGGTGACGATATTGCCTTCGCTCAAAAAGAAGGAGCTACCGAGATTAAATAGACCATTAACTGTTAGTTTTTGATTGTTTAATATCGCTGAAGTAGTTGGTTTGGTGGCCATTAATGCGGGAATTGGCCCCAATTGCGATCGCGATAATCGATCGAATAAAGCTGTAAATGGTTCGCGGAGTTTTGCTTGTTGTCGATTGACTTCGGGCAGATTGAAGACTTGAATTTGGGGATTGTAGGCAAATACTCGCGTTTCATAAGAGATGGTTTCTTTGTCATAAGCCCAAGTTCCATATTTGAGATAGAGCGGTTCGGCAAAGATAATGCCATCAAAAGCAGCAGCTTGATAAAGTCGCGTGCGATCGGCTCTCCCGTAGTTACGGTGATAAGTTTGGCTTATTGAAAGCAAGCGAAGCTCGATCGAATGAGCCAAATTTATCACTGTACTGGTTTCAATTAAAACGTAGACCTCCATCTCTAAAACATTTTTGCCCTCTTCGCCTGAACGATCGATGTAGATCGGCAGACAATCCAATAGCGAAAATCTAGGTAAAAGTTGAGATTTAGCAGAGGGTGAAAAATGTAGCTGTCGCTACACTTTTCACCCTGGATCCGAGAGAGCCGGAAAAGGTAGAATTGGACATATAGGAGTAGGTAAATAACGTGGCAACATTTATATCTGTTCGTGGCTGGCTAGCAACAGAATTTGAATTAATTGAATCTTTTAAAGCCATCGCATGTAAGTTTGAATTAATGCACAACAAGTATTTGTTAACAAAAGAACAAGCTCAGCTATATCAAAAAGGATGGTTATTTCCACACCAACGTATTAATTGGAGTAGCTACATATTTTTTGGCGCAGATCTAAAGTTCGGAGCTGAGGAGTACATCAAAGACCAAATCATGGAAATGATGGAAATTAGCGAAGAGATTGAAGGCTTGTTCTATTTTGATGATGATGCTTGTATATTGTCATACAAGTGGGAGATATCTGACAGCAAAATTACGGTTAAAAACAGAGAAATTATATAAATAATTTTGAGCGAGTTCGACGATGCCTTGGGCGGTATTTACTTGTTCGCCGATGCGGGTATTGATTTTGAGAATTTGGCCGGATACAGGTACGCGCACTTCGGAATCGCGTAAGGCAGCTTGTTTTTGCGATACGGCAATTTGGGCTTTTTCAAGTTGTGCTTGGGCGAGCTGAATATCGGCAGGACGAACCTCTCGTAATTCGGCTAATTTTGCTCGTTCTTGTTGGATTTGGGCGTTGAGAGTTTGGATGGTTTGGTCTAATTCTGCCTGTTTTTGTTTGACTGTTTCTCGGACTGTTAACAGTTCGGTTTTGAGTTTGTCTAATTGGGTTTTGACCTCTAATTTCTGCTCTTTGAGATTTGCTGTAGCAGCAGCTAAATCTTCGGCGGCTTTATCGAGTTGAGTTTTGGTATCGATCGAGCGTTCGCGCACGGCTGCACGGGCAGAAATTAGTTCTTCTTCGGCTTTATCTAGTTGAGATTTGCCGATCGCGCCCGACTGGTATAACATCAATTTACGTCGATATTCGCCCTGAGCATTGGTGAGTTTGGCCTCAGAGCCGAGGGTGTTATTTCCCGATCGATTGAATTGACTGCGCCGTTGATATTCGGCTTGGGCATTAGTTAGTTTAGCTTGGGCGGTTAACAATCCCAAACCTTGACGATCGGCTTGCAGTTGACTTTGATAATTAGCCTCTGCATTTTGGAGTTGCGATCGTGCAGAAGTCAGGGCGGCTTCTTGCTGTTTGCGGGTGCTGGTGAGTTGCGCTTGCAGCCTAGTGAGAACGGCATTTTGAGCGGTAATTTGAGACTTTTTAAAATCGCCTTGACTGACTTTCCCCAACTCGATTTGCCGCAGCTTGACATCCGCCAAGGCGTCGCGCAATTCGGCTTGCTTGCGATCGATCCCTTGCAAAATGGCAATCACCCGACCTTGGGTGACAAAATCGCCTTCTGCAACCAAAATGCGATCGACGCGACTATCTTGAGCGTTAGCGACAGAAAGCTTGATGACTTCTCCCTTCGGCTGAATTCGACCCAATGCGACAACGGCATTGGGTTTAGCTGGGACGACTGCTTTGGTACGTTGCTCTGCATTACCAGAAGCACAGCCAGATAGCAGCATTAGTAGTCCGCAAGCTATAAGTGTAAGATCTGCTTTCATGCCTTGAGGATAATCGATCGTGTCGATCTTATACTACTGACCGAAGTCATAAATTAGTTATGACCTCGGTCATATCGCCCCAGCGCGATGATTATCTAGGCGTAGGTGGCGTCGTAGCAGCTCCTTGACTGGCCACTTGCACCAATTGACCTAATAAGCCTTGGAGAGCTTTTTGGCCGCTAGGTGCGTCAGCTACGGCCTTGTCTGGGCCGATTTCGCCAACTAGAGTCTTAACATAATTGTTAAAAGCACCGATCGAGGCTTGAAGTTTATTCGTGTCGATATTGCCATTAGCAGCACGCAGTCCGCGCACGGTATCGGCCAACGTCGTGGCGGCTTTGCCAGTGGCACTATCCGCCGCCAGCCCCGTAGGTAACAACGCCGCTACTAACGGAGTTGGCGCGCCACCATTGATGACATCAAACAATGCGGCATCGCCGACACTGTTGGCACTTAGCGACTTAGAAAATTCGTCGAGCGCAGTTTGTCGCCGTGCAGCCTCAGGCGACTGCGTATTTCGCGGTCGGGGTGCGGAGACTGATTCTTTGCCACTATGGTTATCACTACCCCCAGCAATTTGAGCTAATACCGCTGTTAAATGGCATACGACTACGCCAGTCGCCAGCCCTAAACTCAACAAATAAGATGAACGTTTCATGTTTACAGTTATTGCTTAATTAACAATGAAAAAGGTTTCATAACTTTACGAGGATCGATCTTGTAGACCGAGAGTAAATGAGTTGCGATTAGAAGTGAATACCTAACCCAGCATTGATCGTCAGTCGCGCACCACCAGTTTCTTTGTTAACAAGATCGACAACCGATGGCACTAATTGAAATGAGGCATTATCGCCTAAGTAAATTGTAATTGGTAGCCCCAGTCCTAAATCTTGACCATTCCAGTCAGCCACTACAGAGAAATTTGGCGAGAGCCGAGTACCGAGGCTACCAAAAAGTCCAAAGCCTTCTCTCTCAGCGCGAATATCACCTACAGTGCGAAATCTTCCACCCCCACCACCAACAGATATGGTCGTGTTGCTCAAAAATCCGATGTTTGGATCGGGGTTCACCACGAAACTAGCTACACCATATCCAGTAGTACCACCATCTAAACTAAAAGCGGGAGTCTGGTTCCAGATCAGTGCATTCTCATACCCACCTGCGATCGCAAAGTTATCCCCAAACTGTTTATGGAGTTTGAAACTAAATGTACCTTTATTGAGCAACCCGCTTTGAATGGTAGCAAAAGAGGTAGCCACTGTTTCCAATCCGATGAAGTTACGAGCATCCCCTAAACCAAAGCCTAGATAGACTGCCCCATCTTGTCCTTCTTGACCTTGATTAGGCGGATTTAGATAAATAGCTGGGCGAGTAGACGCTTGATAGCCTGCACCTACAAATACATCACCCCAACTTGCGCCAAAGGCACTGGGAGTATTTAGTCCGTTGACTGGATAAGCTGTCGTAATATTACTACGGGGGATGTCTGGGAGTTGCGGCACGCTTAATTTAGCGATCGCTTCATCGGGACTCAGACTGGGGGTCGTCCTGGGCGTGGTGTCCGAAATACTCGTGACATAAATACCTTGAGGGCAGGATGCAATGTATTTGTAAGCTGGACTAGAGCGATCTAAAGGTGTTAATTTACCCGCACCGACTAATACTTGGTGAATATAAGCGGCTACATCCGCACGCGTCGCGACGGCGTTCGGGCCAAAGTTGCCACCAGGTAATCTACTGCTATCATACTCAACACTAACAGCTACACATTTCTGAGTTGCCGCTACGAGGGCATTTTGACCGTAGCTGGGGACTTGCGCGGCATCGCCAAAGACGCTATTGAGATCGAGGTTGCCAGTCGGTGCTAGCTTACTACCATTTACCAGTGCAACTAGACTATCGATCCGGATAATATTGCGAGTGGGTGCGAAAGTATTGCCGGGATAACCAGCCATAAATCCACTGCGGTAGGCTTTTTGAATGACATCAGTCGCCCAGTAGTTGCGCGGGATATCTTTAAATCTCCGCTCGGTGCGGATGGGTTGCAGGTCGAAGGCTCTGTTTAATAAAGCTGCAAATTCGGCACGAGTTACGGGACGATCTGGCTGAAAATTTCCATCTGGATAGCCTTTGATAATATCTTTTTCGACCAGAACTTTAATAAATGGTTCTGCCCAATTACCTGCAATATCATTGGCTTGGGCGACTCGCTCTGGAGCTGGAGTTATTGGTGCCAGATTATCGCTCGTTGTGACTCTTTTAGCTAAAGGTACTGACGTGCGGATTTTAACTAAATTGTGCTGACTGGATCCTGGCAGTTCCGCACGGACGAAACCAGCCGAAAGGATTACTCCGGTAGAAACCGAACCGATGACTAGGCAAACAATTCGATCGAATCGATTCTCTTTTAGAAAGGCTCTGCCAACGCGGTTGACGGGAAACGGGTAGTTGTTTTGATTCATGGTTTTCCGAGCGTACTCCTCACTGGAAAAGTTATCGCCTTATATTATCTCACTACTGCTGGTATTGTTATCTGTATTTCAATACCAAATTGCGATATTTTTGCAAGTTAAATTTTCTCGTTCCCGATCTCAAATTAATTTTAATACTAATACTTAGCAAGCATATTTAACTATTGGGTCGTTTGAGATCTATTATGAGTATTGTCCTAGAGTAGGTATTGATACTTACATAATAATGGGAGCGAGAAAAATCTTTCTCGCTCCCGATCGTTTACCCGATTTTTAAATTTTTACTACTATTTAGGAGTAGGCGGAGCCACTGGGGCACTAGGAGCGGGTGGAGTAGTGGGCACTTGTGGCACTGGAGTAGATGGTGGCGCAGGCTCTGATGGTGGAGTCGCGGGAGCCGCAGTAGGTGCCGATTGGTTGGCAATTTGAATCAATTGACCCAAGACTCCTTGCAGTGCTTTTTGGCCGTTGGGTGCATCTGTGAGTGCTTTTTCAGGGCCAACTTCGCCTACATAAGCCTTAATGTAGTCGTTATACGCACCAACTGAGGCATTGAGTTTGGTCGCACTGATATCGCCATTACCCGCCCGCAGTCCTTGGACGGTATTGGCTAGATTTGTAGCAGCTTTGCCAGTGGCACCATCAGCAGGCACGCCAGCAGGCAATAGAGCTGCAACTAATGGGCCGGGTGCGCCACCATTGATCGTGTCAAATGTAGCTGCATCGCCGACGCTATTGGCAGTTAAAGATTGGGAAAATTGATTGACTGCACTTTGGCTTTGCGATGCGTAGGTTGCCTCACCACTACCAACGATACCGCCACCACCAACATTGGTAATGGAAGTAAAGATGTTGCCATTATCCGAACCGTTGCCTAATTGGGCATTAGCTGGAGTGATATTGAGTGCAACTAAACTAGCTACAGCACCCATTCCTAACAAATAAGACGAGATTTTCATGTTTTGCGCTCGTGATGAAGGGGATGAATAATACTGTGGGAAACAGGAGGATCGACCCTCGTGTTTCCAACAGGTAATAAATCGACTAGCTGTGATTAGAAACTAAAGCCCAAACCGCCGCTAACAGCGAAGCGAGAGCCACCAGTTTCGTTATTGACTAGATCGACTAGTGCTGGGGTAATTTGGAAGGAACTACCACCGCCAAATGGAATCGAGATAGGTAAGCCAATTCCTAAGTCTTGACCGTTCCAGTCAGCAACTAGGGAGAAATTGGGGGATAACCGCGTACCAATGCTACCGAAGACGTTGATGGTATCGCGTCCCGCACGGATGTCGCCGACAGTCCGGAAGCGACCAGCACCAGCACCTACCGATAGAGTAGTATTGCTGAAGAAGCCCAGATTTGGATCGGGGTTGAGGATGACACTCGCTACACCGTAGCCAGTCCGACCGCCGTTAACACCACCATCGCGATTGACGGCTGCGCCAGAGTTGTTACCAAAGGTAATGGCATTTTCATAACCACCCGCGATCGCGAAGTTATCGCCTAGTAGTTTGTGAACTTTGAAGCTGATGCCACCATTATCGAAGGAACCAGCACCATTGCGGCTGTAAGTAGTCGCGACAGTCTCTAAACCGAGGAAGTTACGCGAGTCGCCCAAACCGAGACCGACTGAGTATGCAAAAGCCTCTGGCCCTTTAGCAGTTCCAGGTACAAAAGGTGGTAATCCACTGTTAGGAGGATTGCCGAAGATGTTGGGGCGAGTTTGGTTTTGGTAGCTAGCACCGACGAATAAACCTGTATTTGCACCAAAAGCAGTTGGAGTACCCAGACCGCCGACGGGGAAAGTACTAACGGCAGTAGTACCAGAGAGTTCGGGAACTTGACCGGGGATGCTTAATTTAGCGATCGCTTCATCAGCAGTCACAGCCGCAGTTGGCGTGCCAGGAGTAATGGTAGTTACATATACACCTTGAGGACAAGAGGCAACGAACTTGTTCGCTGGGCTAGCTTTGTCTAATGCAGGGAGCCTGCCAGAACCGACTAAAACTTGGTGAACGTAAGCTGCGATATCCGCACGAGTTGCCACCGTATTGGGGCCAAAATTACCGCCAGGGAGCTGACTGCTATCGAAGTCAACGCTAACTGCAATACACCGTTGAGTGGCGGCGATCAATGCGTTTTGACCGTAGCTTGGAACTTGAGCTGCATCGCCAAAGACGCTGTTGAGGTCTAAGTTGCCAGATGGTTCGAGCTTGCTACCGTTGACCAGAGCGACTAAACCTTGAATCCGCAATAGATTTTGTCTGGGGCCAAAGCTGCCGGGATATCCTGCTAAAAAGCCACTGCGATAAGCTTTGTTGATGACATCAGCCGCCCAGTAGTTGGCGGGAACGTCTTTAAATTTGCGTCCAGCGCGGATGGGTTGTAGATCGAAGGCTTTATTTAATAAAGCTGCAAATTCTGCACGAGTGATCGGTTGGTCGGGTCTGAAAGTACCATCGGGATAACCCTTGATGATGTCCTTTTCAACTAATACTCTGATGAAAGGCTCTGCCCAGTTGCCTGCGACATCGCTAGCTTGAGCGACTTGGTTAGTTGCGGGGGTCGCAGGAGTGGCATTGATATTTCCTTTAACAGCTTCAGCCAAAGGTGCAGATGCCGTAACCTTATTTAATGAACTATGATTGGATGTAGTGGGGACTGCAAGTACAGGACTCATAGCAATAGCTACACCTGTAAAGACCGAGCCTAGCATTACGGATGCAATTCGCGCGATCTGAGCACGTTTGAAATTAGATTTTTGTTTGTTTTGCGTCATAGTTTCTCTGGTGCACTCCTCACCGAAAAAGTAGTTAATTCACATTGTACTGCAAATTTCCGGATTGAGAGAAATAATTGTTTACTGTATTTTTACATTGCGATCGATTTGGAGATGGGTGATTTTACTCATCCGTGAAATCAACGAATGCGTGGATCGAAAATTAAAAAATGGCAGTCGGTGAGTCGCTCGACCTCTGTCTCAACCTGATAAGTTCAGATATTTGGCTGAGTACATTTAGATAAAAAAAATATACTTTAGAGGTATCGAGCAAAAATTCCCGAACTGTTTTTTACTACGATCGTTCGTTAGAATGACTCGGTTTAGGTTGCTTCAATTCATCCGTTACTAACCTCACACACTAAAATGACAATACTAATTACGATTCGTAATTAGCCAAAGTCATAATCAAGATTTAAACTCGATTTAAACTCGATCCCAACTTGTTAAAAACCGTCGATTGTGTCATAATATCATGTCCACTAAAAGCCGATCTTTGTTGAGTATTGAAGCTACCGCAGCGACTCTTGAAAAACTTATAAATGCGCTTTCCAATCGTCAGAAGTATACGATCTTGACGTCAGTCGATATCAGTTTGTTCCTGACTTCGATTATTGCAGCGATCGGCTTTGAGTATGGATTTGACCTTGCCCCAATGGAAACGTTGCACTTGGGCAAATTCGTTCTGCTCGCAGTCGGGATCGAGGTCGGATTGTTTTGGTCGTTTGGAATATATCGGCAAGTATTGCGATATAGCGATGGCGGATTTATCGTGACGATCGCCAAAGCAGTAATCTTGAGTTGCTTGGCGACATCGATTGTTGCTAATCTGTCTGCGAGTCCGGTAATTCCATTGTCTGTCCCCGTAGTTCATGGGATGTTGACTTTAATATTAACGATCTCTTTTCGGATGTGCGTGCGGTTGACGCTAGGCCGACTCCACGAAATTAATTATCCCGGTCAGAAGAATGGTGGGGTGGTGATCTACGGTGCTGGGAGTGCGGGTTGCATCCTCGCTCACGCTTTAGCTGGCGAACGTGGCAACCGCCCGATCGGATTTGTCGATGATAGTCCCTATCTCCAAGGGCGTCACGTTCAAGGCATTCGCGTCTACTCTCCAGCAGAATTGCACGCTCTCAAAGCCAACATTGGCTTTGAAGAAATTCTCTTAGCGATGCCCTCGATCGAAGGCCAGCGCAAACGCGATATTTTACAGAAACTGCAAGTACTGGGAGTGCCTGTCAAAACAGTACCGAGCATTACGGAGATTTTGAGCGGTCACGTTTCGATTAATAAAGTCCGCGAGTTAGATATCGAAGATTTATTAGGCCGCAAAGCCATCGCGGCTCGACCCGAACTACTCCAGCACGATATTACCGATCGAGTAGTATTAGTCACGGGTGGTGGTGGTTCGATCGGTTCGGAACTGTGCCGTCAAATTGCCAAACAACAGCCTAAATTGCTGATTATCTACGAGCTACATGAGTTTGCCCTCTACCAAATGGACATGGAGCTAGGTGAAAATTATCCCCACCTCGAAAAAGTTGCCTGCTTGGGTTCGGTCACTGACGCTCCAACTCTGACAGGAGTTATCGCTAAATACGGCGTTGAGACAATCTATCATGCCGCTGCTTACAAGCACGTCCCGATCGTCGAAGCCAACCCGGTTTCTGGTATAGTTAACAACATTAACGGTACCCTGACTGCGGCAAAATGCGCGATCGCTTGTGGAGTTCATAAATTTGTCTTAATCTCGACTGACAAAGCCGTTCGTCCCACCAATATTATGGGTGCTACCAAGCGCGTCGCCGAATTAGTCTTGCAAGGCTTGGCCGATCTGCCCAACCACAATACCTGCTTTACAATGGTACGGTTTGGTAACGTTCTAGGCAGCAGTGGTTCCGTAGTTCCTCGCTTCCGCGAGCAAATTACCTCTGGTAAGTCATTAACCCTGACTCATGCAGATATCACTCGCTACTTTATGACCATTCCCGAAGCAGCGACGCTAGTCATCCAAGCAGGCGCAATGGCTAAAGGTGGCGAAGTATTCCTCCTCGATATGGGCGAACCCGTCAAGATTTACGACCTAGCTACTCAGATGATCCGCCTGCACGGACTGGAGCCTCACAAGGATATCAAAATCGAAATCGTTGGCTTACGCCCAGGTGAGAAAATCTATGAAGAGCTGTTAATCGACTGCGATGCCGCTTTACCCACCGGACATCCCAAGATTTTCTGTGCTCGTGAGGCTAAATTAGGCTGGAAAGAGCTATCGCCCCAACTCACCAACTTACTAGATGCCGCCGCTCAGTGTGAAGTCACCGAATGTGTATCTACTCTTCACAACTTGGTGCCAGAATATCAACCCATGGGTCAGTACGCTAAAGTCAAATACGAAGCTGTAGCTGCATAAAAATACCAACCGTCACAAAATCTAGGGTAGGGGTAATTCATGAATTACCCCTACCCTAGATTTCGTGGATTTGGTCTAATATCCTGGTGGATAACGAAAGTCACCAACTATCTTATCGATTTCTCGCGCGATCGAAAGTAATTCCATTTCGCGCCACCGCTTGCCCACGAGCTGAATGCCAATCGGCAATCCAGCCAGAGTTCGAGCGATGGGAATGACAACTGCTGGCTGTCCGCTGAGATTGAATGGCATGGTATAGGCTCCATTAGCCACTACATGAGGATAGGATCTGCCATCGAGATCCACAGCACTCCAGGCTGGACGATGGGTAAAAGCAGGCGTCGCCGCCACCGGACAAATCCACACGTCCCAAGGCTCTATCGCTGCATCCATCTGTGCGATAAACCTGTCGCGTTCGGTTAAAGCCTGAAAATATCCCTTCAAACTAGGATTGAGGAGTTCGGGTAAAAACCGACTGAAATCACCAAGCTCGCGAAGTTGTTTTTCACCTTGAGTTGCCGTTCGCCATAATAATTCCACACTCCGGCGCACGTTGTAAATATCGATCGGTTGAGCGTATTTATTGACATATGCCGACATCCGCCCATAAAGCACGAAGATTTTGGAGAAATCCCAGTCTGGCGGACACCAACGAACGATGTTAGCACCCGCCGCCGCTAGTTTTTGGGAACCTGCTACCATCGCCGATTTAATTTCCGCACTCACGGGGACTTGTGCCCATTCATCGCTCCAAGCAATCTTGAGAGTGGTTAAGGATTTGCCAGTGGGGATGTCTAGTGGAATTGGCGGCACATCAGGACGACACGGATCGGCACCAGCAATTAGCTCGAAGCAAAGTTGCAGATCTTCGATCGATCGCGCAAAGCAACCCACCGTCATCATTTGTCGCAAACAGATCGGCATTCCGGGGACTTCCGGAATCGCCCCCGCAGTTGAAATTCGCCGATCCGTTGGTTTGAGTCCGTATACGCCACAAAAATGCGCGGGTTGCCGGATCGAACCTGCAAAATCGTTGCCGAGATCCAGACAGGAAAATCCCGCAGCTACAGCCGCCGCACTAC
>NZ_PVWO01000621.1 GCF_003003845.1 Chamaesiphon polymorphus CCALA 037
GTATGGAAGTGTTGAATTCCAAATTTTGAGTTAGTTAAGGGTAATATTCACATCCCCGACTTCTCGAAGAAGTCGGGGATGTGGTTTATCTATGCTGTTATTATCCAAAAAAAAGCCCGCCGTAGCGGACTTAAAAATCTAATTATGAGGCTAAATACTCGCCGATGTCGGCTTTGCGCTTGCGAAGTTTGGCAATCGCTTCGCGTTCGATTTGGCGCACTCGCTCGCGGCTAATATTGAGCAAGTCGCCGATTTTTGCAAGCGTCAGAGGTTGAGTATCTTTCAACCCAAATCGGAGAGTGAGTACTTGCTGCTGCTGAGGCGTCAGCTCCGACATCATCCGCTCTAAGTCTACTTGGAGTGATGAGTTGGTCACATATTCCTCAGGCGAGATCCCCGGATCTTCGAGTAAATCGCCCAGTTCGGTGTCTTGATTGTCACCCACCCGCAGATCCAGCGACAATGGTTGCCGCGCGCGTTCTAGGTACTCCCGCACTTGTTTGGAAGATAACTCTAACTCGGCGGCTAGCTCGTTAATTGTTGCCGCTCGTCCGAACTGTTGAGCCAGAGAGCGTTGGGCTTTTTTGATTTTATTCAGTTTTTCGGTAATGTGAATCGGTAACCGAATCGCTCGCGCTTTTTCCGCAATGGCGCGGGTAATCGCTTGGCGAATCCACCAGTAAGCATAGGTCGAAAACCGATAGCCCTTACTAGGATCGAATTTCTCGACACCACGTTGCATTCCAATCGTTCCTTCTTGAATCAAATCCAAAAGGTCGATGTTCCGCTTGATGTATTTTTTGGCTACAGAAACTACCAGTCGGAGATTGGCTTCCACCATCCGGCGTTTGGCATTTTCCCCGGCAGAGATAATTTTTTGCAGTTGGAGTTCATCCGTATTGGCAGCAGTTGCCCATTCAGTTAAACTTGGCTCGCGGCCGAGTTCTTCCATAAGAGTATTCTTGACCGCCATCAGGATAACCAACTGCTGTACCTGCTTTCCATACAAGATTTCCTGCTCGTGGGTGAGCAGGGGCACGCGCCCAATTTCACGAAGGTAGGTACGGACAGTATCGGTTGATGCTTGAGCAGTTTTCATGACTCTGGCTAAAATGTAGGGATAATTTAGGTGCAAAATTGCGATCGCGTTTCGATCCAAATATTTGTGTCAACGCGTTGGTACGAGCTTGTGGCCAGGTCGCAGAACCGATCGATAGCGGTCGTAGGGATCGCGCGGCCATCGAACCTTGAGGTATCGATAACTGTTGCATTATTTAGAAATCAGTTGCACTTGGATCTCAAGCTTACTTATACTTTAGTTTTAATAATCTTAACATTTCTACACATTAGCTGTCTAACTTTTTTTATCCTCAGCCAATTGGCTGACGGCAAGGACTCCACGCGTAAGATCGGTGTGACAGATCGGTATTTACACCCCCCGATTGGGCTAATAACCGCACTAATCGATATATTCTCACTCTCATCATAGTTAAGATTTATTTACACAACGGCGATCTACAACACATTCCGGGGGATATATAAAATTCAATGCAGACACTTTGGTTGGTTCGTCACGCACATCGATTGGACTTCGTAAAGCCAGATTGGTTTAATGATGCCGTTTATCCTTACGATCCGCCACTATCAGAAGAGGGATGCGATCGAGCTAATTCATTACTTGCGGCGTTTGATGAAATACCGATCGAGCGAATTTTGACATCTCCTTTTTTGCGCACGATTCAAACGGCGGCTCCGTTAGCCAGACAGCGGAATTTACCAATACGATTAGAATGGGGTTTGTGTGAATGGTTGTGTCAAGATTGGACTACAGGCTTGCCAGAGACTACTCCGGTTGACGAACTGCTGCAAAGTTACCCAAATATCGATCCTGCTTATAAATCTCTAGTGTTGCCTTGCTACCCTGAAACGATCGAGGAACTATATGCACGTCTGACTAGTATAGCACAAAAACTTGTTCGACACAATTGCCAACATCTGCTCGCGATCGCGCACAAAGGCTCTGTAGTGGGGATCGCAGCCGCTTTAACTGGTGATTCACAGTGGCTAGCTTACGACTTGCCTTGTGGGGGCATAATTAAATTGGTTGGGGATCGCCAGCAATGGCATTCAAGTGTCATCGAGAGGTAAGCCATGTCGGAGTGCAGAGAGCCGAGCTTGAGCTTTGGGATCGAGCGAGTTAAATAGAAATCGTCCAGAAGATTGTTTTTGGGGTCTATGCCGTCGTTTCGATCGCGTCGCACTAAAATCGACGTTAGATATCAATTGTAGCGAAGATATCCATTCCGCGCCAAACCCGATCGCGGTAAGTTGTTGAGCGCGATCGGATGTCGCTACAATCAATCTAGAGGCTGAATATTGCAAATCGTGGCGGAAGGCCGCACAGAATTTTTCGATAAATGTATCGGCTGTTTCGAGAAAGTCAGTGTAATGAATCGAGAGATTTGGGGTAATAACTTCACAATATGCTGGCGCATCTCTACTGTACGCATCAAAGACAACCTTTGTCTCATAGTCTTCAAAGGCACTGTAATTGATTAATGCTTCGACTAGTTTGGCACGCGCAGCCTCTAAGTCAGCTTGAGACCCCGATTGGAGCGGATTGTGTTTGGTGCGTCGTTGACCGTTGGTCTGCGGTACGCTATCGTGTAAATCCGTCCAGGCTCCAATCACGTTGTAGCCATCAACGAGCAACACAGCTTGTTTTCGTGAGGGAGGCATGGTTTAGATCGCAACTTTACTTAATAATTTTTTATATTAACTCCTCTTATCTTAACAACTTGTGGGCTAAGTGGATAGGGGTAGATGGGTGGATGGGTGGATGGGTGGATGGGTAGTGAGTAGTGAGTAGTGAGTAATGAGTAATGGGTAATGAGTAATGGGT
>NZ_PVWO01000622.1 GCF_003003845.1 Chamaesiphon polymorphus CCALA 037
CCCCAGCCCTCCCCTTATAAAGGGGAGGGAGCAAGACAAAAAAGCCCCCCCTTTATAAGGGGGGGTTGGGGGGGTAAAGATCTAAGCAGTGACTAAGAGAAATCGATCGCTCTCACATCCATTAACATCATTACCCTAATAAAATAAACATGATTTCTACAATTTCTAATCCCACACTCGATCCGGCAAATGCTATTTACGATGAAGTAATTCCCGCGCGTCAACCGTGGTCGCGAGTAGTTAAATCTGGTCAAATTCTTCGCATTATCGATCTCCAAGGCAATCAAGCAGTCGATACGCTAATGTATAATGCCCACGATCCATCCGAGCGATATAGTGCCCCCGATACGATCGTCCGTCAGGGCAATATTTTTATTACTACTGGTACAAAGATTATTTCCAATGAAGGGAATGTGATGATGACCGTAATTAATGACACCTGCGGTCGTCACGATACCGTCGGCGGTGCGTGCAGTATGGAGAGTAATTCGGTTCGCTATGGCTTGCACAAGAAGCATCTCCACGCTTGTGTGGAAAATTACTTACTAGAATTGAGCAAGTATGAGATGAACAAGCGAGATTTGGTGAGTAATATTAACTTCTATATGAATGTACCTGTCAGTGCCGATGGCAGTTTGGAAATTGTCGATGGTATTTCTGAAGCAGGGAAGATTGTCGAGCTACAAGCCGAGATGGATGTGATGGTATTAATCTCTAATTGTCCCCAGGTAAATAACCCCTGTAATGCCTACAATCCTACGCCAATTCGGTTGGTAATTTGGGATAACCAAAACCATGCGTAGGTTGGGTAGAACGAACGTGAAACCCAACGATCTTAACAAGTAATATTTGTGGATGTTGGGTTTTGTGCCTCAATCCAACCTACAGCTAGATCGATCTTAGTCAATGGATTGCCAATTAAACGCATTAATGAATCGACTCAGATGAGCTAGGTTAGTAGTTGCAACAATCGCTTCTGTATTGTCATCACAGAGCAAACGTACTTGAGCAGACAAAATAACATCACCATCCAATGCCTTTGCATCTGCTGTGGGTTGTCCGGTTTGTCTGGCTTCTGCCCAAAGGCTTGCAGCTAGCAACATTGTCTCTGTCTGAATCGGAATATATTCGAGCGTTTGCTTCAAATTGTCTAGACGATGCAAACTGCGTAACAAGCCTGCACGGAGCAGTTCTCGGCGCACCTCATAATCGGCGATTTCGGGAATAGCAACCCTTTCTCCTCGTCGCAAGAGCGTCTTTAGCCAGAATTGACAATCAAGCGGCACACCTTTTGCTTTGGGGTTTGTGACCATTCCCAGTGGGCCAGAATCTAATACGATCGGGCGACTCATGGGAACAAGGGACGATCGGATAAACGATCTTCATCGAGGGCAGTTTTTAAAAAGTCCCAAGTTTGCTGATGTTCGGCAGCGTCTTCATTGTCATCAAGCCAAGAATTCAAAAGATCGATCGCGGCTTGATTCTTCTGTGCTTGCTCGGCATTAACTATCGGTAAGGTAGCTGATGGTATATTCTGTCGAAACTGACGCAAGGTGTCCAATAAATCTGTCCAATACTCTGGTGGCGTTGCTTCAATTTCATGCAGCAGCGAGCCGAGTGAAGGGTGAGGTGAGCTAATACTATCTGCCATAGCTTAAAGATCGATCGAATGCTGGTGGCTCAATTTTAACGCAACTATTATGGGAGTGAAACTAATGGAATATGATATTTTGGAACCAGATCGAATTTTTATCGATCGAGAGCTAACTAATTGCCGTTAGAAACTCTGCTAATGATTGAGATACTTGTCGGATTGGAGGATACCCTGGTTCGCACAACCATACTTCTCCTGTGATATTATCGACTCCAAAATATAATTCTGAATCAGTATTTGCGACAAATATCGGCATATTAACAGAAACGTGTTCATTAATAATCTGGGTAATGCGATTGAAGTCTTCATCATTCCAGGCAACTCTCAACAACACAGATTCACCTGAATACTCAGCCTCAAGGGTGCCACCCCAGAAACTGCCATAGAACTCTTTGAGTGATGGATGCAGTAAAATACCTTCAAATTTAGGTGGTGGGTTCATCGCCACTGGCTGCCAAGTAATCATCCCATTATTGTCGGGAGGCAGAATTTCACAAGGAGATGGCCATTCTGGATCGTGCTCGACTTTTTCAGAAGATGCCCATTCGAGAAACTTTAATAATCTTTGTGCGACCTCACCCATTCCAGAGTTTCTCAATTAATTGAATGTACTTTTTTGATATAACTATCATTATGCTCGATCGAATCCTGATTGCCAATCGCGGCGAAATTGCCTGTAGAATCATCCGTACATTAGATCGATTAAATATCGAATCGATCGCGATCTACTCAGAGATCGATCGACATGCGCCGCATGTAAATATGGCAACCGAATCTTTCTGTATTGGCAAAGCCACCGCCGCTGAAAGTTATTTACAAGCCGATCGCATTTTACAAATCGCCCAAGAAAATCACGTTCGTGCCATCCATCCCGGCTATGGTTTCTTGAGCGAAAATGCCGACTTTGCGACGGCTTGTGAAGCTGCGGGGATTGCTTTTATCGGCCCGACACCAGCCCAAATTCAACAATTTGGACTCAAACATACCGCCCGATCGATCGCGGCTGAGAATGGCATTCCGATGTTGCTGGGTAGCGATTTACTTGAGAGTCAATCTCAAGCAGAAACGATCGCGGCGCAGATTGGCTATCCTGTCATGCTCAAAAGTACGGCTGGCGGTGGCGGAATTGGCATGGAAATCTGTCGGGATGCCGCTAGTTTAGCAGCAGCTTTCGATCGAGTCGATCGATCGAGCAGGCAAAATTTTAGTCAGGGGGGGATTTTTTTAGAGCGTTATCTCGATC
>NZ_PVWO01000623.1 GCF_003003845.1 Chamaesiphon polymorphus CCALA 037
TAGCTAAAGATTCCATCCTATTTTGAATAATGTTTTTTGCTCTCGATCGCCATATCATACATCAATTCAGCAACGCCCAATTTTCAACTAGCAGATTGGGTAGTCGATCGATCTTACTCTCGATCGAGCTAGATTTACAATCGTTGGCGTAGTCTACCGTGGGCGATCGCGCTCCAATTATATTAGACAATCGATCGTACTTATCGAAATATTGTCAAAAGATATTATCGATCGCGCTTCATATGTGGGTTTATCAAAGTTATAATGTCAAATATTTAGGACATCAAGGAACTCCCGATGGCTTCTATCACCATTGATATTTCAGACGAGCAACTTCAGAAATTGCAGCAATTAGCACGAGACAATCAAGTTTCGCCCGAAGATTTACTGCGCGTCAATATAGAAGATTGGCTAGCTCGTCCGCAAGATGAGTTCGATCGAGCAGCAGATTATGTTCTCAAGAAAAATGCCGAACTCTATCGTCGGTTAGCATGATTCGTTATCTCACTTTAGCAGAAGTAATCGAGCTACACTCCAGAATCATAGAGCAGACAGCGGGAAGTGGTGGTATTCGAGATATGGGTGCCTTAGAATCTGCGATCGCACAGCCACGCATGACTTTTGGTGGGGAGGAACTTTATCCCACAATTATTGAAAAAGCTTCGGCATTGGGGTTCTCAATTGTGATGAATCATCCATTTGTCGATGGTAATAAACGCGCTGGACACGCGGCAATGGAGACATTTTTGGTGTTGAATCGGCTGGAAATTAAGGCGGTGGTGGATGAGCAGGAACGACCGATCTTGGCTTTGGCTGCGGGTGAGTTAGATCGAGATGCTTTTACTAACTGGCTACGGCAAAATGTCGAACCTAGATAACGATCGAGATTTTATTGATTGGTGGCAATAAAATCATGGGGAGAATTAGGGTGGGCACTGCCCACCAACTACAATTCAGGCAATAAATTAGAGGATTTTTTCTAATCCGTAGACTAGCGATTTTAGTCCCAAAATCTTGCGGATGGCGAGGAGAACTCCGGGCATATAACACGATCGATTGGTGGTATCGTGACGGAGTAGATAGATCTCTCCAGGTGCGCCGAAGATAATTTCTTGATGGGCGATATAGCCAGGAAGTCGGACGCTATGGATGCGGATATTTTCGTCGGCGATGCAACCTCTAGCTCCAGCAATTTTCTCGGATTCGGTAACGCTGGGAGGATTGAAGGTTTTACCCAGTTCGCCTAGCAGTTGGGCGGTTTGAATGGCGGTACCGCTGGGCGCATCGGCTTTTTGATTGTGATGGAGTTCGATGATTTCGACGTGCTCGAAAAATTTGGCAGCTTGAATGGCGGCTTGCTGCATTAAAATTACCCCGATCGAGAAATTGGGGATAATCAGACAGCCAGTGCTGGCTTTGTCGGCAAATTCGGCCAATTCCTGAATCTGCTGGGGACTCAATCCGGTGGTACCAACAACCGGACGCACGCCATACGCGATCGCCGATCGGACGTTTTCGTAGATACTATCGGGATGGGTAAAATCGACCATCACGGGTGTTTGTTTCTCTTGGGATGCCATCACCAGGATCGCCTGGAGATCGTTCATTACAGGCACTTCTAAGGCTCCACAGCCTGCGATTTCGCCGATATCCTCGCCCTGTATTTTGGGATTGCGATCGATCGCGCCCAGCAATACCATATCTGGGGCATTAGCCACTGCTTTGATGACTTCTATTCCCATTTTTCCTGCCGCACCATTGACGACTACAGGGATTGGCGATTGGTTACTCATGCTGATTCTCCTTGGCTGACAATTCCACATTGCCTATTATGACATCGAAAGACTTGCTGTTTGGTTTCCAGCAGGATGTTGTCAACAGATCGAAACTAGCTGGTTGATATTCTTTAGTAAATCATACCTGAATTCAGCAACGCCCGATTTTCCTCCAGAGAGGCTACGCCAAAGAGAGCAGACGAATATCTTTAAAGATCGGATCGATCGAGTTGCGTAGGCTGGTTTTGCTTGCGCGTGCGGCGGTTTCAACCGCTGACGAATCTGGGACGACTTGAAAGCTTAGTAAGCTATAATTGTTAGAGAGTATTTATGTCAAGCGCAACCTCATGACAGCCAAAGAACAGTTGCTACAAGAACTAAGTTCTGTACCGGATAATCTAATTTTGGAAACGCTCAATTTCGTGAGATTTTTAAAAACCAAGGAGCGATTCTCTGAGGGAGATGTTCCGCGAACGAATTTGACGGTTGCGGCTGAATTGATGCGCGATTTTTATGCCGAGGGTAGCGAACTTACCGAATTTAGCGATCGATCTCAAGATGATTTCTACGAGTACGAAAACTATGCTTAGGGGTCAAGTTTGGCTATATAGTGCCGATCCGACCGTTGGTGATGAAATTGGTAAAACTCGTCCGGCTGTGATTGTGAGCAATAACGAGCTAGGAGTATTGCGATTGAAAGTTATCGCACCCATTACCGGATGGAATGAAGCATTTGCCTTGGCAGCATGGATGGTAAAGATCGAACCAAATAGTGATAATGGTTTGAGTAAGAGATCTGCTGTTGATACTTTTCAAGTACGGTCGGTTTCTCAGCAACGATTAATCAAGCAAGTTGGCACTTTGTCTGACGAGAACATGGATGAAGTTAGTAAAGCATTGGGTGTTGTTTTAAGTATTGGAAATTGATTCTATTACCGCACGATTGAAATCGTCGCTAGTGTTGCAAAGTCCGCCTTTGCGGACTAATATCCCCAACCCGCGAAGGCGGGTTTCGCATCACGAGCGGCGGTTTCAACCGCACGCCTACTATTAACCCAAACCACTCTCCAAATCTGCCTTCGCTACCCCCAAAGCATCCTTCACCTTACTTGCGTCC
>NZ_PVWO01000134.1 GCF_003003845.1 Chamaesiphon polymorphus CCALA 037
TCCAACATCAGTTTGGATTTCTTCACGCCATCGGGAATATCCACGGGATAATCGCCAGTGAAACATGCCGAACAGAAATTTTTGGGATCTTGATTGGTGGCGGCTAACATCCCTTCCCAGGAGAGATACTCTAGGGTATCGACACCAATTTGGCGAGCAATTTCGGTGACAGATTTAGTAGCAGCAATTAGTTGATCTTGGGTATCGGTATCGATGCCGTAGAAACAAGGATGCGTGACTGGCGGCGAAGAGATCCGCATGTGGATTTCTGTCGCGCCAGCATCGCGGAGAGCTTTGACTAGTTTGCGACTGGTAGTCCCACGCACGATCGAATCATCGATCACGATTACCCGTTTGCCATTTAATACATCTCGGAGCGGGTTTAATTTCATCCGAATCCCCGATTCGCGCATTTCTTGGGTGGGTTGGATGAATGTCCGTCCGACGTAGCGATTTTTGATCAGTCCTTCAGCATAATGAATTCCCGATGTCTCGGAAAATCCAATCGCCGCAGGGATTCCCGAATCGGGTACGCCAATGACGATATCAGCCTCCTGAAAGGATTCTTTAGCTAATTGTTTGCCAAGTCGCATCCGATAGCTGTACAAGCTCTCTTCATTTACCCAACTGTCAGGACGGGCAAAATAAATCATTTCAAAGATACACAGTTTCGGCTGAGTTTTTGGTGCCCAATCGATCGCTTCGATCCCTTGTGCCGTTATCCACAATAGTTCGCCCGGTTTGATATCGCGTTCGTAGTCGGCTCCGATGATGTCCAGCGCGCAGGTTTCAGAAGCTACGACATAATGACCGATCCGATCGGGCATTACTCCCAATACTAGCGGACGAATGCCGTAAGGATCGCGAATAGCCATGATTCCGTCGGGAGTCGCGATCGTCAAGCTAAAAGCACCCACGCATTGGCTACAAGCTGCGATGGTGGCCTCGACCCAGCTTTTACCCGCATTGACTTCTTCCCGAATTATCAACGCAATCATTTCCGAATCGATCGTCGTAGTGGGTTCGCAGCCTCTGGCAACTAGATAATCTCGCAACGCTCCAGTATTGACAAGATTGCCATTGTGCGCTAAAGCGAGTTTACCTAGAATTGTATCGACGATAACTGGTTGTGCATTACAGCGACGACTCGAACCAGTGGTAGAGTAGCGAGTATGTCCGATCGCCAACTGCCCTGGTAACTGTTCTAAAATCTCTGGATTGAAGACATGAGACACCAGTCCCATATCCCGATGCTCGTGAAGCTGTCTGTTGTCAAAAGTAGCAATTCCCGCCGATTCTTGGCCGCGATGCTGGAGCGCGTACAAACCAAAATAGGTTAACTTGGCCACTTCTTGTCCGGGCGCGTAAATCCCAAACACCCCACAGGCTTCTTCAGGTTTATCGACGGCGTTGTCATCATTCGGTGAAACAAGATCGGCACAGAGAGCGGAGTTTGGGTCGCAGTCGTCAGGAATCATGAATGGCTCTAGTGGTAAAGGGTGGCTAAATTATGCGAGTGGTAGCTGCGTGCTTGAGGCTATTTGCGATCGGCAAAGCGGTAGTGTATGGATTTTAGATATCGACTCTCAGCTACAACCCGAAAGATTAGAGCTGAATATCGATAGTCAATCCGATTGCTAGACATAAGTAATTTTAATACTTATATCTTAAGAAAATAAGTTGAATATTACTAGGTTAAAGTCGATCGCTTTAAATATTATTAAGCAATCCTTAATAATTCATTAACGATAGCATGAAAATTGCCGATCGGGAATAAACATACAGAACGTCTCACTCTAAGGATCGACGCTACGATCGCAAATCCCCCGATCGGGGAGATTTTGACAGCCGCTAATTCCGAGTAGCGACTAACGGGGCGTTCGCGAAGCGTTGCGTTAGCAAATCGGCAGGGCAACATGGAGGTAGTAATGGCCGATCGGTTTCAATTTGTAGCAATGGATCTAGATCGACAACATCGCTCGAAAATGAGTTCCATCTACTTGCCGCACAGTCCAGTTTATGGCATTATTAGCGTGCAGTTAGGTAGAATCATCTCTTTTCTATTCCCAATATTTAAGACCCAAATATCTGCCAGCAAGCTGAGTCTCGACTACCAAATTTTACCGCTGCCGCTGGGCGATTGTCAGTTGGATCGACCCTGTCAGAGCCTAAAAAAATTCACCAGGGAAGGACTATCTTTAGAGTAGCCTTAAAACTAGTAACAAATGTACTCTCAAAGTTCTCGATCTGATTTGGGATCTCGTTCCAGATCCCCTGGCTTAGCTAATTGGCTCGATCGATTTCTAAATATAAATATAGTTGACTGAACTTTGGGCGCATCGATATTGTCGCTCGCAGCAGTAAGACAGTCTTAGCTCGTTCGCTGCACCCCCGCGCCAGAAAACATCGGCACAATCGAATCGAGCCATCCACAATTCATCACCGATAACTGTAATGTCAAATTCTCTGCATTGGCTAGACCTGAGTGAATATCTAGCGATCGCTGTAGCCGTAGTCGGCGCGATCGCCGCAGTTTCATCCTCAACGTGGAGCTACGCTGTATTACCCATCCTCGTGAGTACGATCCTCAATGCAATCAATCGGTGGCGATTGCATCAAACCCTCCGCTTGCACGATCTCAACCTAGAACGCAAGCTCGATGGCGAACTCCAACAACAAGGCGAAGTCCTCCAGCAGGAAATTGCCCAAGCGCGTAGCTTTGCCACAGCTCTAGTCAAACAAACGATGGCCGCTCAATCATCGACACCAGCCGCACTGGGTGCCACGAATCGCCAAGATGTGAGTCTCTTGGAGCAGAAATTCGATACCCACAAGCAACTGATGCAGTCGATGCAGGAACACGTTAGCGGTGTTGAAGGCAGTCTCAAAGATGTCGTCGATCTGCTCGAAGGCAATGCTCTTGCCGAGCGTGTCGAATATTTAGAACGCCATCTGATTCAGATGTCCGCGCAACTAGGCTTCGAGCCGACCGAATTAACTCGATCTCCAGCCGCTACCAGCATCACAACTAGTTTTGGCGATGATACTGGAGTCGATATTACGCCGCTATTAGAGATGATTTCGGAAGACTTGATGTCGAGCGAATTAATCCCCGAAAGTCTCACTTCTGGCGATTTAAGCGGCGATCTATGGTCGAAACCGACCTGGGATCTCCAGCAGACAATTACCGCTCACGGTGATTGGGTGAGATGTTTGAGTTTTACTCCCGATGGCTTGAAACTAGCCAGCGGCAGTTTTGACAAAACGATTAAAGTCTGGCAACTCGATACGGGATCTGCACTCCATACCCTCACAGATCGGCTCAAAGGGGTATTTGCACTAGCAGTCAGTCCAGATGGCAAATTCCTCGCTAGTGGCAGTTGGGATGATACGGTCGAATTATGGAATCTCGAAACTGGCACGCTACTTAAAAACCTCAGCCAGCACCAAGCCTCGGTCAGATCGCTGGCGATTAGTCCCGATAGCCAAACTTTAATCAGTGGAAGTTTCGATCGCACAATCGCGCTATGGCATCTCCCCGATGGCACAGTTACCAAAACGATCGCTACGCTCGATCCAGTAGCCGCGATCGCGCTGAGTCCCGATGGTAAATTTCTCGCCAGTACGGGGGATGATGGCACGATCGAGATCTGGTCGTTGACTTCTGGACAACTAATTATTAAGTCTAGCGGCAATCAAAATTGTATCGGTTCGCTGGCGATCGGTGCGGATTCCCGCACGATCGCGGCTGGCACCGTTAATGGCTATCTGGTCTTCTGGGAACTCACAAACATCGAAAATGGTCAACTGCCACAGTTCGAGCTGACTCAGACGATTAAAGCTCATGCCGGACAAATCAATGCTTGCGTGTTTAGTCCAGATGGTGAATATGCGATTACTGGTAGCGTTGATGGGAAAGCTAAGGTGTGGTATCGGGGGACGGATCTTAAATTCCACGATAAAGCTCGCAGCATCCTCAAAGGCGATCCGGGTCGGTCGGTGATGTCTGTCGCCATTGCTCCCAGTAGCAAGCAGATCGCCATTGGTGGAGCCGATGGGACGATTCAACTTTGGCAGCGGGTGTAGGTAAATCTACTCATTTATACTACGATATTGATGTCGATCGCGGCCAGCACTCTATATTTCTTCCATAAAAATTCTGGCAAAGTGACGATCGTTGTTGCCGATCTAGCAATCTTAGGGAATAATACTGAAGACACTACCATTGAACTTTTAACCCACATTAATTTTCAAAATTTTAGATTATGCGAATTCTAGTTACAGGTGGTGCGGGCTTTATCGGTTCTCATCTGATCGATCGACTGATGAAAGAGCAGCATGAAGTAATCTGCCTAGATAATTTTTATACTGGAACTAAAAGCAATATCAGTAAATGGATTGGTAATCCTAATTTTGAGTCGATCCGTCATGATATTACCGAGCCAATTCGCCTAGAAGTAGATCGAATTTATCATTTAGCCTGTCCGGCATCACCCGTACACTATCAGTACAATCCGATTAAAACTACCAAAGTCAGTTTTCTAGGTACATCTAACATGCTGGGACTTGCCAAACGCATCAAGGCCAGGTTTTTGCTAGCTTCGACCTCAGAAGTTTACGGCGATCCTGACGTCCACCCACAGCCCGAAGAATATCATGGCAATGTCAATACGATCGGTATTCGATCGTGCTATGACGAAGGCAAGCGTATTGCTGAAACTCTCAGTTTTGATTACCATCGCCAGCATGGTGTCGAGATTCGGGTCGCACGCATTTTTAATACCTATGGGCCGCGCATGTTAGAAAACGACGGTCGCGTAGTGAGTAATTTTATCGCTCAATCTTTGCAAGGAAAACCATTAACGGTTTATGGAGAAGGCAGCCAAACTCGCAGTTTTTGTTATGTCAGCGATCTAGTTGATGGCTTAATGAAATTGATGGATGGCGACCACACCGGGCCGATCAATCTCGGTAACCCCGAAGAATATACCATTCTTCAACTCGCTCAAAAAATTCGCGATAAAATGAATCCTGGTCAAGAAATTATCTTTAAGCCATTACCGCAAGACGATCCCAAGCAACGCAAGCCAGATATTACCAAGGCAAAAACCTTGCTGGGCTGGGATCCAAAGATCTCACTAGAGAATGGCTTGACCGAAACGATCGCCGAATTCACACAACGACTGAAGGTATAACTAAGATGTTAGTAAAATAGCCAAAACTGATAATACAAAAATGAAATATGTCGCTAGATAGCTGCTTGACGGAGCAACAGCGATACTGACGAGTTTAAATATTGACGGAATTTAAGAATCAACTTGGGGGCACATTTAAATGCGCGTTTGCACTATCGGAACTGGTTATGTTGGTCTAGTAACGGGAGCTTGTCTGGCTCATATCGGTCATGATGTTATCTGTGTAGACAACAATCCAGAGAAAGTAGAATTAATGAAATCTGGCCATTCGCCAATCTACGAACCGGGGTTGTCGGAAATCATGAAATCGGCAATGGCTGCCAATCGACTACAATTTACCACCGATCTCGGTGCGGGCATCGCCCATGGAGAGATTCTGTTTATTGCCGTAGGTACGCCCCCTTTACCCAATGGTTCGAGCGATACTCAATATGTCGAAGCTGTGGCCAAAGGCATCGGCCAGCACCTTAACGGTGAATATAAAGTAATTGTCAACAAATCTACCGTCCCGATTGGCTCTGGGGATTGGGTAAAAATGTTAGTACTCGATGGCGTTTCCGAACGCACCAAACAACCGCTGCTCGTCGGCGGTGGCGATAGCACTCACGCCCCCGAGCAATTTACTCCTCAATTTGACGTTGTTAGCAACCCAGAATTTTTACGCGAGGGTTCGGCGATTTATGATACGCTCAATCCCGATCGAATTGTCCTGGGCAGTAACAACCAGCAAGCGATCGATTTAATGTTACAGTTGTACGCACCCATCATCGACAGAAAGTATGCTGAGGATACTAGCCTGCCCCCTGTATCCGTACTCGCAACTGACTTAGGTTCGGCAGAAATGATTAAGTATGCTGCTAATGCTTTCTTAGCCACAAAAATTAGCTTTATTAACGAGATTGCCAACATTTGCGAGCGGGTAGGTGCCGATGTCACGCAGGTATCCAAAGGGATCGGCCTGGATTCTCGGATTGGTAATAAATTTTTGAACGCGGGGATCGGCTGGGGCGGATCTTGTTTTCCCAAAGATTTAGCCGCGCTCATCCATACTGGAGCAGATTATGGTTATGACGCACGATTGCTCAAGGCGGCGGTAAGCGTCAATCAACAGCAACGGACGCTCGTGATTCAAAAGCTCCAGACTTCGCTCAAAATTCTCAAAGGTAAAACTATCGGCCTCTTGGGGCTAACATTTAAACCCGATACGGATGATTTGCGAGATGCCCCAGCACTTGATATAATACACATACTGATCGAGCTTGGTGCTAAGGTCAAGGCATACGACCCCATTATCTCACCTCAATCATCAACCAATCCATATCTAGCTAATGTTAACTTGGTCGATAGTCCCCAGACATTGGCAACAGATAGTGATGCACTCGTATTAATGACAGAATGGTCGGAGTTTCAAGAGATCGACTATCCGCATTTAGCAGGGTTAATGCGCTCTCCAATCGTAGTTGATTGTCGGAATTTTCTATCTCCAATAAAGCTATCCGAATCAGGCTTCAACCATATTGGTATCGGTTGCTAAAATTAGAACCCATACTCAGTAAAATAATACCAAAGTACTGGGTATGGGCTGCATCCATCCGATCTACTTACAGATAGATAACGGTCTTATGAATATTTTCAATCGATCGTGTCCCGATGGTAAGTTATTAAAAGCAAGTCAACAGTGACACCTTTCATATATTACGCTCGTTTAAGTCAAATTACTTCAGCCATTTGGCGGTTCATTACCCACTCGTTCTATCAATAGTCTTCCAACATGAAAGAGAGCTTTCCTGAATTTACTAATCCTCCCAGACTAATGCAGTCCCCAGAATCAGTGAAACCTCGTCCGAATGGCTTCCCGGAAGCACGGCAAGATGAAGGAGTGAGTTTGGGTGCGATCGTCAATGGCTTACGTAAGTATTGGTATGCTTCCGTACTTACTACTGCACTGATAATGGGTGCGATCGGTTATACAACCTGGAAGCAAGTACGGATCTATCGATCGGCAGTGCAAATCGCGATCGATCTCAACGTTGGCAATAGTTTTGCCCAAAAGCTGGCTGGTGTCGATGGTAGCGGACAATCGGAAGACCGGACGATTGCGTTGGAAACGATTACACAATCGCTCAGAAGTCGGAGCATGATCGAACAAGCAATTAATACAATTCCCGATCCCAAAATGCGTCCATCTGTCGCGCAGGTTTTGTCAGGATTGGCAATTCAAACAAAGCCAGATAGTAACGTCCTTACCGTTAGCTACACATCGCTATCGCAACCAGAAATTGTCGCTGTCCTCAACGCCTTGAGCAAAGTTTACATCGACTATAGTATCAAAACCAAAAAAGCTCGCACCAATAACTCGATCGAATTTATCGAGTCACAATTACCAGATTCGCGCAAACGCTTAGATGCTTCCGCGTCCCAAATCGAGCAGTTTCGGATTAAATATCGATTTGTAGATCCAGCAACTTCTGCTGCGGCATTGGATGGTTACCGCCAAGGTATCGTCGCCAAAATCAATGAATCTCGCTCTAGTTATTACCAAACCCAAAAGCAGTACGAAGAATTAAAAAAACAACTTGAGTCTGTGGGTTTAACATCCGAGGGTAATTTGAGCACCACGATGTTGACTCAAGATAGTAACTATCAAGCCCTATTCACTCAGCTTAAAGATTTAGAGTTAAAATACAATCAGGAAAGCGTTCGATTTAGTAGCGAAAATCCACTCGTTATCAGTCTCAAAGAAAAACGCGATGCCGTACTCGTCCTATTGCGAGAAAGAGCGCAACAAGTGCTCAAGCGACAAGTCGAAGATCGCGAACTTACCAAAGGTGGGATTTCTAATTTTGCTAACAACTTAGCTCAAAATTTAGCCAACAGACAAGCCGAACTAGAAACGAGCTTAGTCGCCCAAACCGCACAGGCTCAAAGTTTGGAAGCAGTATACCAACAAGTTCAAACTCAAATCGCGCAATTACCCGGACTGCAAAAACAATACACCGAAATGCAGCGGGAATACCAAATTGCTTCGCAAGAATTGACAGCATTCTTACAAAAAGTTCAGGAATTGAAGATCGTTAATGCCGAGCAAGTCGTACCGTGGCGGTTGTTAGATCCTCCAGAATACCCCAATTTTCCCGTCTCGCCTGACGTCCCGCGCCAGTTGGGATTGGGTGCAGTGGGTAGCGTGCTTGCGGGGATTCTCGTATCGGTTGGTTTGAATAAGCTCGACGATCGCGTGGATAATCCAGATAGTGTCAAAGCGATGACTGGACTGCCAGTTTTATCTTTGATTCCCAGAGTAGACGATCTCGATCAATCTGCGTCGATGCGGGGTGGGACTTTTCTCCAAACAACTAAAGGTAAAAATAAAGATTACTCCTATTGGAGTTTTGTGGAGTCGATTCGGACTCTGGCACTGGGTATCGGTCTGACATCCGATCGAGATGAGAAGCAGTCTGGGAAAATCATTGCCATGACTTCTTCTTTACCCAAAGAAGGTAAATCAACCATTGCTTTTCATACCGCCAATACCCTGGCAGAATTGGGCTATCGAGTATTACTAATCGATGCGGATATGCACAAATCTAGCATCGCACAGTTGTGTGCTAGTTCGCCACTATTTAAGCGCGAAGATTGCGATAATGAGGATGGACTCAGCGATGCGATCGTGGGCAGTAATTGGCGAGATTTAATTAAAATCAGCCCAGAATCTAGCTTAAATGTCATGTTTTCTGGGAAGCAAACTGTTAGCTCGATCGTCTTATTTAATTCGCCGCGATTGCTCCGCTTGATGGATGAGTGGCGCAAAGAATACGATTACGTTCTGTTCGATACGCCAACGATCGGTGGCGTGAGCGATACTCGATTGCTATCGAGTTTGGTGGATGGATTGGTGTATATCGTCAGTCTAAATGTCGCTCAAAAACAAATTATCGATCGCGGTATCGATATTATTTCTGCGGTAAAAACTCCTGTACTAGGCTTGGCCATCAATCGCGTAGAAAATCATCATTCTGGCTATAACAAATACTATCAGTACTATCATGCTTCTCACGAGCTGCATGAAAAAACTGATAAGTCTAAGATATTAAATCCCGAACAACAAGGAGTAGAAGTTACATCGATCGTCGATCGTCGCTAGTCAACGATCGTGCTGAAACTTGTAACCGTCGCAGACATAGCCCCGACTTCTTCAAGAAGTCGGGGCTATTATCCTAGTAGGAGTGACAATCTTCACGATCGACTTTAACTCTTACACAGATTTAAAATAAGTTTTAGATCCGCTCGGACTAGGAAACATCGTTTTGGCTCCTGGTTGCCAATCGGCGGGGCAAACTTCATTAGGATTGGCTTGAACGTGTTGGATTGCTTGGAGGACTCTGAGCGTTTCATCGACACTGCGACCGAAGGAAAGATTGTTGATCGTAGCGTATTGCAAAACTCCCGCCCGATCGATAATAAATAATCCGCGTAATGCTGTCCCTACGTCTGGATCTAAGACATTGTAGGCAGCACTAATCTCTTTTTTGAGATCGGAGACTAATGGGTAATTAATATCGCCCAATCCGCCCATTTTGCGCTCTGTTTCGATCCAAGCTAAATGCGAAAATTCGCTATCGACGGAGATAGCCAAAATTTCGGTATTGAGGGCTTGAAACTCTGCATATCGATCGCTAAAAGCAATAATTTCGGTCGGACAGACAAATGTAAAATCTAGGGGATAAAAGAATAAGACAACGTACTTACGATAACTAGATAATTTGACTTTCTGAAACTGACGATCGACAACTGCAGTTGCCGTAAAATCCGGTGCAATTTGCCCTACTCTCAGGCAGCTTTCTTGGTAATTATTCATACATTATATTTTCTATAAAAATTTAGATGCTGCTGATAAAGATCTAAAAAATATTTACAATTTGTGATAAATGGCGAGGAGTTGGGAGTTGGGAGTTGGGAGTTGGGAGATATTAATATTAGTATGTTGGCAAAGATTGGGTTGCTGATGCTGCTTAGTACTAGTTTGCTAAGTTCTCTAGAGTGGGGTTCTGAGCTGACAACAAAAATGTTAGCCTGGAAAATGGTGCTGACAATTGCCGCGTTCGCGTAGCGTCCGCTGCGGACGCGATCTCTACTGGAGAGCCACAGCTAACGAGCGATATCCATAAAATTTGCCATTTTTCAGTTAACATGGTTTCTCTAACAACTTTATCGTTATTTATCACCGACCTCGATCGAACCCTCGTCGGCAATGATAGCTCGCTAGAGCGACTCAACCAGATCCTCGATCGCTATCGTCAAACGTGGGGGACTAAAATAGTGTATGCCACAGGTCGATCGAGAGCATCGTATCAAGAATTAGCTACCGCTCAATCGCTGCTGGCTCCCGACGCTTTAATTGCAGCGGTAGGTACCGAGTTGTACGTCGGTAACTCGGAGACTCCCGATCCGGAATGGGTAGAGCGACTGAGTACCAATTGGCACCGAGACAAAATTGTGGAAATCGCCAGTCGGTTCGCGGACTTGGAACCCCAGCCGCCAGCAGAGCAACGTCCGTTTAAAGTCAGCTACTTTCTCTCGCCTAATGTCGTAGCCGCAGTAGTGCCTCGGTTACAACAGCTACTCACCGAGCGAAATCTAGATGTCGAAATTATCTATAGTGGGAATAAGGATTTGGATATTCTCCCGCGTCATGGGGATAAAGGTAAAGCCGTGCAATTTTTACGCGATCGCTGGCAGATCGATCCGATTGAAACGCTAGTATGTGGCGATTCTGGTAACGATATTTCGCTATTTAAATACGGTAAAGAACGCGGCGTCATTGTCGGCAATGCCCATTCCGAGCTACGTTTATGGTACGAACTCCATCCAGTCGATTATCATTATTTAGCCGCTGCCGATTACGCCGCAGGTATTCTCGAAGGACTCAATTACTTTCGGTTTGTCCAATAGGTGCCAAAGTTGAGTGGGGAGTCCTCCTTTAGGGAGAGCTAGAGTAGGATTCCCTTCATGTAGAGTTTTATCAAGATCTCGATCTGGTCGCCAACTTTGAATGTAATCGTAGTAAATAGTTATGGCGCAATCGATCGAGCGATCTGTGTCCTACCTAAATTGCCATCTACCCAGTCATCCACCCCCTTGACAATTTGACAAATATACCCCAACTTGCACATTAGTGGCTGCTGTAAAACACAACTCAACCAACTCCCATTACCTCCCTAATTCCTGACGACCTCAAAACGCCCCTATGTCAACCCTCGTCATTGTCGAATCTCCCACTAAAGCACGTACCATTAGTAAGTTTTTGCCCTCTAGTTATGTGGTAAAAGCTTCGATGGGGCACGTTCGCGATTTGCCCCCATCAGCAGAAGAAATTCCCCCTGAATATAAATCTCAGAAGTGGGCAAAAGATCTGGGAATTGACGTGGAGAATGGGTTTGCACCCCTATATATCATCCCTAAAGACAAACGGAAGATCGTTCAAGAATTGAAAACTGCTCTTAAAGATGCCAACGAACTGATTCTGGCAACGGACGAAGATCGCGAGGGTGAAAGTATCAGTTGGCACCTATTGCAGCTCCTCAATCCCAAAGTGCCAACCAAACGGATGGTCTTTCACGAGATTACCAAAGAAGCCATTCAAAAGGCACTCAAAAATTGCCGCAATATCGACGAGCAAATCGTTCACGCTCAAGAAACCCGCCGGATTCTCGATCGATTGGTCGGTTATCGGCTGTCGCCGTTGCTGTGGAAGATGATTGGTGGGAAATTATCCGCAGGGAGAGTTCAGTCCGTAGCGGTGCGGTTGTTGGTGATGAAAGAACGCCAACGGCGAGCATTTAAGTCGGCTGAATACTGGGATTTGAAAGCATTACTGGCTCACAGTCAAGTCGATTTTGACTCGAAATTAGTTACGGTAGATGGCACGAAGATTGCCACAGGTGCCGATTTCGATCCGAATACTGGAAATTTAATCGCAGGCAAAAAAGTTAGAGTTCTGAATGGGAGCGACGCCAACGCACTCAAAGACAGCCTCAAGGGTAAAACCTGGACGGTAACTGGATTGGAAGAAAAACCAGTCACCCGTAACCCCTCACCGCCATTTACAACCTCGACACTCCAGCAAGAAGCCAACCGCAAACTGCGCTTATCTGCCAAACGCACCATGCAAGTCGCCCAATCCTTGTATGAAGAAGGCTATATTACCTACATGCGAACGGATTCGGTGAATTTGTCCGAACAAGCGATCGAAGCTGCGCGTGCTTGCGTGCTCGACATGTAC
>NZ_PVWO01000001.1 GCF_003003845.1 Chamaesiphon polymorphus CCALA 037
GAAATTAATCCAAGAATATTAGTATCTAGGAACACAATCATTACTTGAATTATCTCCGCGATTCTTCGAGAGATTTATACAACGCCTCGAATTGTCGGTCGTGTTCGGCTCGTTCTTCTGGAGTCAAACTTTCCCATCGCTGACGCTGACGTTCTTGGAAACGTTCAAAAGCAGCAACTCGTCGAGCAATTTCCGTTGGGGTGAGTTCGGGAAACCGATCTCTTCCCGAAGATGTCGATCGCGAAATTGGATTACTCTCTGGTGATGGGACTTCTTCCACCACAGATGCTTCAACTCGCTCGGCGACACTTGAGGAGGGGAAAGCAATCAGTTTCCCGTCCTCAGTTAATTCTAAGTGGAGATCGGGATTATTCGTTCGCAACCGTTCCAACTGTTCTGGCGAAAGGTGGATGTCAGTATTATTGAGATCGATCGGTAGCGGCTGAGGATGATTTTGAGCGATGGTCATAAAACCTCCGAATGGTCGTGTTAATCGATGCACTGCGTCTGTAATATTATATCACGACCCGATCGAGTCCCCAATTTTGTCGGATGTGGATCGGATGCGCGATAATGTTCCTTATCATTAATCTGTAGTATTGTGATATACTGTATTTAACCAAATATCGTCTAAATTTCTTCGCTTAACGGCACTTTTGACCCGATAGTCTGGCTTAACCTGGTCTAAACGGACAATTTTCCGGTTTTGGCATCACTATCTCAAAACTCCTCATCTCCCTGTTCGAGGGGATGTACCGATTATCGCCCATGTTCGATATTAAAATTACTGTTGTTAAGCCAGCGATCGCTGGCAGTACTGGCTCTGAGGACAAACTCGCTCCTGGTTCAGTTACCTCTGGTGTCTGGGCAGAATTTCTCGCTCTGCAAATTTCACCCGCTACCAGACGATCGTATGCGGCGGCATTGAAGGACTTCTTTGGGCGAGAGTTAGAAACCGAGGTGTCTGTAGCGACGATCGAGTCGTTCTTGCGACTCCCCGAACGGGAGGCAATCGGTCATGTGTTGAATTATCGCGGACAATTACTGACTGCGGGTTTAGCTGCGGCGACGGTGAATGCTCGGCTAGCTGCACTGCGCTCTTTCGTCATTCACGCTTACAAGCGGAAACTGTGCAATTTTCGGTTGGATGATATTAAATCAGTGAAGGCGCAGAGCTATAAGGATACTAGGGGGATCTCGATCGAGTTATTCCAACAGTTAATCGATGAGATCGACAGATCGACGAGCATGGGTAAGCGGGATTATGCGATGCTGCGGTTGCTGTGGGACAATGCGTTGCGACGGGCTGAGGTATGTGGACTCGATCGGGTTGATTTTCACGCCTTGGAGGCAAGGCTTTATCTCAAGGGGAAGGGGAAAATCGATAAGGAGCCGATCGATCTGGCTGCGGCTACGGTGGAAGCGATTTCGGATTGGTTGGCGAGTATGGGTGAGAGTAAGAGTCTGGCTCTATTTGTTTCTAGTCGGGATACCCGACTGAGTGTAGATAGACTGTATCAGATTGTCGGGGGGCTGGCTCAATCTGCGGGAATCGATCGGGTAGTAAGTCCGCATAAGATTCGACACTCCAGTATTACGGCATTACTGGATCTTAATGGTGGGGATGTGCGTTCCGCTCAGGCTCATAGTCGGCACAAGAACTTGGCTACGCTGATTCGCTATGATGATGGGCGGCAGCAATTGCAGGGTAAGGCTGCGAAGACACTGGCTGACGCGATTTCGGAGCGAGAGATGGATTAGAGGATGGGGATTATATTTCTACAAATCAAGCTAGGCTTACTTCTTGCCGATCCCTTTTTTTAGTACACCAACCTCAATCGATTTGGTCTACCAACATGACCGCCCCATTGTTTTGCTCGTTCCATACCAACTTTAATTGCCTGACGACGTTGCTGCGATCGTTCTACGGCTTCAATTTCGCATTCAATCTGCGATGGTTGGCTAATGCCGATCTAATCCGGTCGCGATAAATCTTTAAATCGATAAGGAAATCGGGATAATCGACTGATTCTTGCTCGTAAGCCAATCGGACGCGCTCTTCAAGATTGCTAAGTTTGCTATACATTAACGGTTCTTGGACTTGGAAAAATCAATTCATCGATAGTTTACGGCAAACAACCTTCCCTAATTTGGTTAGCTCCCAACCTCCATAACTGCCTTTGTGAGGATTGTAGACGATCGTGTCTTTGGCTTCGAGTATAAATCTATATTTTGAATCTGCACCTTTCTTTTCAAATTGAAGTAAGGCTAAATATTCTTTGGGTGTTAAATGTAAATTAAACCTGTCAAATAGCGGCAGTTCGACATCTCTACCCGCTGATACCGCCCGACAAGTTGCGTTAGTGTGGGCGAAGTGGTGGGCTTTAATTTCACCCTTTTTGGAAGTCAAGCCTTCTTGACAATATGGGCATTTTAAGTCGGTTTTACCTCGGCGTACTCGCTCGACAGATACGAGGTTGCCGTCTGGGTCGATGCCGTATTCCAGCCACTGCGACATTCTCATCTCTAGTTTCACCTATCTTCGGAGCAATCTACCAACTAGTTGTATTTGTCTTTAAATAGTATCTTCCTCGATCGAGTAGAACAGAATATTTCGAGACATTACTGCTGGAATTCTGGAGGATTTATTGACGGGAAATAAGAGTATTTTAAATTACTGATTCCCTTTAGTAATTTGATTTAATCAAACACTATTTCCTACTAGTGATTTCAAATTGGAAAACAGAATAAATTCAGTTTGCTTGGGGTCGATCTCCCATAGATATGATAGTTGAAGTTGAGCTTTTTCAACATCCCAAGGCATTAGGCTTTGACGATCTAATTTGGTGAATGGCCCATCTGTCTCCGTTAGAATACGTTCCCGTGGAATTTCTGCGATCAGAGAAGCTCCTTTCTTGGTCGAAAGCATTGTTGGATTGACTGAAAACCAACACCCCATAGATATGGCTTTTTTAAGTTGTGCTTTTGTCCCGCTGAACCAGTGCAAGATAGGGATACCCACATCCTTATGGAGAGCGAGGCAATCAAGTACTGAATCAGCAGCAGATCGACTGTGAATTGACATTATTCGACCACCAGCTCTTTCCGTTCTTTCTAGAATGAGTTTGAACGTGCGGATCTGTATTTCTCTATGTTCTGCATACTCCTTACTGCCATCCAATCCTATTTCTCCAACATATTTTGCTTGTGGCAATAATTCGTCGAAGAGATCGATCTCATGATATCGTTCGTGTACTAGCTGAGGATGTAGACCTAGAGAAGTTCTAATTCGATCGCAACCTTTTGCAAGTGCTTGAGTTCCAATCCACGCTTTTGGTGTAGTCGTGACGGACAGAACATAAATATTTCGTTGCTTACACTGTCGAGCTACTTCTAGAGGATTTGGATATAGATCGAGATGGCAATGCATATCAATCATCTGAGAAGTCCCTCTTTCTGTAAAAACCGATCTACTTCTCGCATTCCTCGTTGAAATACTTGCTTATAAAGATCTTTGGTGACAGGATCGACGGTGAGTGGGCCACTATCAGATATCCATGCACTAATATTACTAGATGATAGCTTATTGATGGCTATCATTATGGCAAATAGATCGTCACGATTCCCTCGATCGCTCATAGTAGCTAATAAATTCTGATGCTCGTATGCAGTTGATTCAGTTATGCCTAAAGCAAAGATAGCAGATCTTCTGATGATACATGGAACACATTTTCCACACTGTTGGCGTTTTCGCTTCCATTTACTGCAAGATACAGTATGCGATACTACTCGATCTAGAGTGATTTGATTTTTACATTCTAGAAGCATTTCACCTTTGGTCTTAAATTGATAAGGATTATGAATCAACACTTTTATCCCTACTGCATCAAATATCTCCTGCATCGATCTCAGAAAATGAGGATGTGTTGTCCGAGTACTCAAAGAACCTATCCGTCTTGACGTTAACGGTGCATTTAATGAAATCAATCCGTTCTCAGGAACGAAAAGTTGTGTATTTTCTAGATGATTTACTGTTGCTACAGCAGATGCCCCAAGTGCAGCAAATGCCAGAAAATTCAAGCTTCTAGTCCGCATTGTTAGCTCTGTCTGTCCACCTATTGATATAGGATTAGCATTTACTGAAAATCTCGAAAATTCTCCCTCAAGCTTTCCAGCAATATAATTTTGATAAGATTTATCTCCTTTATAGGAGTGACTGATTAATAGTGGGGACTTTCGATCTGTGATTAAATCGATCGCTCCAATTGCACTATCAAGACCTCCTGAAAATAGGCATACACAATCTCGTCCCTCAAGATCGATCGTTTTGTGTCTGCTATTAATTGGATATGGATCTGGCGGTTTATAGCCTCCACTCAAAATTTCGAGATTCCATAAGTCACCACTGAGGAAATGTAATGCTTCCTCAAGACGTTCTTTTTGTTCTAACCAAATGCTAGGTTCATATAAAGAAACTTGCAATTCGATTTCTCTCGTCCAACCATCATCAGCTCTATTTCTCTTGACAAAAGTGTCAGCAGCAGTAACCGCTAGTGCTAATGTCATCAGATCGAATTCAACAGGGGAAATACTAACACCCAGTCGCTTAATTGACTCGATCGAAGAATTACCAATAGTTGCAATATCTCTTTGTTTTCGTCCATCAAGTCCGTAGATTTGGACTGGTATAATATTGGGTGAAGATTCTGGGAGTTTGTGCGGGATATGATTTACAATTACTTGCGTCACTAATAGCTCTCCCATTCTAACCAGACAGTTTCTATCACGGAGCGTTGTAGTTCGATCGTTTGCGATCTTGTCAGAGGTTTTGGATTCTCATTAAATAGAGGAGCCATCGCAGCATCTACCGATACTTTGATGACTTCTCTCAAATCATTTTCTGCTTTAATAGCTTGGATTTGCGTTCCTGCTTTGCTCCAGGCTCTACCAGCATCTTGTAATACTTGTAAAAAGATACAGTCAGTTAGATAAGCAATCATTGTATTGATGATAATATCGCTTGTGATTGCATTGGGATCGAACTCAGTCAATCCATCTAAAGCTTCTACTAGGGCATGATTCATTGCCACACGAACTTTGTCAGAATCTCCCTCAGAAGCGATTAAAGATTGAGTAATTTTTTCAATTGCTACTTCACATGAGATTCCAGCTAGCGAACTCAGACTCCACCCAAGTTCTTGACTTATTTCACTACTTTGAGTCAGAAGCCCATATAATGAAGCCCCAGCCTTTGTAATATTACCTAATCGCCTAGATGCGTTACTGGCACCTCCAGTACCCCTACTGGCATACTGCTTTAATGCAGACTTCAATGACGATCGATTTCCTGTTTCAACAAAGTTACCAATATCTCGGCGAAATTTTGTGAACCGTTGGGGCGGAGAGTTTGGTAGTGGTTGTTCTGGTCGATCGTCTGCCCAGGGGGGCACTAAAGGCGATTTATTACCCGCTCCAGGACTTGATTGAGATGTTCCCATGATTTAATTGTCCTGATACCAAGCTTCATCTTTCAGCATCGCTTTTAACCAAGGCGGATGATCCATGAGACTACGAATATACCTTGATAAAATTTTCGATGCAGTAGAAGAAGATTGAGCGAGTAAATATGCACCTGTAAATCCTAAAGGCTTCTTACTCCAATCTGATATTTCTCTGAGACGTTCGATAATTCCCTCCATTACAGGAATCTGCTCCTCTATCGATAAAGTAGATATTGCTTTTCTTGCCGCTTGAGAAGAAATACTTTCAGTACTAAGGAGTACTGTCAATACCTCACGCGCAGTAGAAGATAAACCTATCTGATAAACACCCATCTGCATGGTTTCTCTAGATAGATAAACTGCCGCTCGTAAATCTATACCCTGTAATGCTGGTTTGAGTTTACTCCACTGTTTAATAAATTCAGTATGATCTTGCCAACTTTTCGGATATTTAGATGAATTGTCTTTCGATTCATCTAATTCTTCAAGTTCTTTAAGAATTTTTGGTTTGCCTGCTTCATTATCGATCGTTTGGTATAAGTCCAAAGTTGCATCCGCACCAGCACAACGCTCAAAAATCGCTAATTTGGTGATGATATTTTCATCAAGAGGCATTCCTCGCCGTTGGGCAGTTTTAGATCTCATTTTTATTGTATTGAGCAGCCTCTTGACAATTCGGGGATTACCCTGAATCTTAGGCGAAGTAGCTAAAATGCGAGCGATTCGATCGGCTAATTCAAAAGCAGTAGCTAACTCCTTATCATCTTTCAAATTATCTACGGATAATAACTTTTCGATAGAGATTGGTTCCTCTTTCCATGAATTTCTGAGTGATTCTTCAAGAAGATTTCGTAAGCTATCTAACGATGACTTAGAGATTCCATTCTGAATGGCAAATAGCATAAATAGATAAGATCTAATTTCCCTAATTCCAGCTTTCGGAACTCGGATGGGAATTTGTATTAGTTTATCGATATAATCTATTTGGTGCCGATCGCTTGTGCCCTTGAAATAATCGGCGACTGCACCTCTAATCATATCTTCATCAGCAGCAATGATAAATGCAGTATTGGGAAGAAATAGAAATAGACGCATTGCTTCTAATGTATGTATAGCATTAGCTGGCAAGCATCGATCTAAGTTGTCAATTATTACTATTAATGGTTTTTTGAGTTCTTGAAGGATCTCACTATATTCTTTTCTAAAAGCTGAAATCTGTTGAGGAGGAGTATTCTTTCGATCGGGTTTGAGTATCGCTGATGCTGTATCTTTTACGTCTTTTCCTTCTTTAGCTAATTCCTCATAGTTTTTGTGCTTTGTTTCTTCATCATCTGTGCTAGGATTGATAAATTTACTAACAGAACTAATTCCACGATTGAGAATCCCTCCTGTAGGGATGCCATGAGCTAAAGCAATGGCTTCTGCTCCTAAGCCCATTATCCGCCATAAATCAATGCGACTTGAGAAATTTTTCGCTTTATCAAATAATGTTTTATTATCTTTGGTTGCTTCACATAATTTTGTTGCGATTGTTTCAAGTAGTGCTAAACGAGCATCATCATATCCTTGATATAGCCAAGCATCAAAATTGACAATTATATATTCTTGCTTGGAGTTTTCTCGATCTTCTGTAGATGTTAGGTTGCGTTCGACGAGTTTAAGTAGAGAAGATTTACCCGCACCCCAATTACCAAATATTCCTAATGATACTGGTAGCATATCTGGCGATGCGAGTATATCAACAATCAGTTCAGATACTTCTCCAAAATTCAAATAATCAATCTCTGACTCTTTATCCGACCACATATATTTGCTTGCTCTGAAAAAGGATAGATTTTTGAGTACGATTCGGCAGAGCCGACGCTGGCGCGAACGATGCTAACTAGCCATAAGGTTCGCTCGTATTGGTTTTGGTTCACCGAAATTGGAACTATTTTTACGCGATATGCAATCGGGATGGATGAGTGTAGTTTTTCCTTCGTGACTCCAATCAGATTAAAGATTACTCTCAATCCGTTCTAATAAAAGCTTTACGTGTTTCGCGACTGAAATATCATAAGTTAGCATAAATTTATTCTTACATGTAAAAAAAGAAATAATTATTGCTAACACGATCGATCCTTGTTTTGAGTAGATGAATTCTGTACCATACACGTAAACAAACAAAAGAGTTATAAATGCTATGCCCAATACTGGCAAATACGAACTAAGTATTTCATTTCGATCTTTTTGATATTCCAAGTGTTCATCTGTTGAATCTTTCATCTCCTTTACTTCTGTGTCAAAATCCTGTTGTGGATATTTTCTTTTAATCTCGTCGATCCTATTGTCAAATACAGCTAGATTGCCTTCTGTGAAGATTCTATACCCCACTATTCTATTGAGTCTCGACATTTGTTCGATTTCTATATTTGACATTCTGCTTTTTCTGCTCGACCTCAATGATTTCAAATAATCTCTTATTGAAGCTATAGACAATTTGAGAAAATCCCAGATTTCTGCTAATAACAGCAACATCATTTGTTTCAGCGATCCTTCTCTAGGTAAGACCCTGCTAGTTTTAATTAAAGTATTAATTGCAACTAAAATTTCTTCTCTTCTCTCTGTGGACATATTCGCTTTCTCTTGCTATAATAATGTTGGTTACGTTAGAAATTACATTAGTTTCTTAACTGAATTAGGAGTAAGATCCTCTAACTAGTCTTACCCCTCCCAATCGATCGAACATATTTAGAAATCAACTAAATTGCCGTCCAAGCAGCTTGCCATGACAGCACATCGAGAACCCCATTAACTTTAAAGCCCAGCTTTTGCTGAAACTCTTCTAACACTTTTTTAGAACGCCTACCGAATACTCCGTCTGCACCATTAGTGCCAAAGTCATAGCCACGAGCTATCATTCTTTTTTGCCAGACTCTAATATCTTCGCTATTTGTCAGAGAAGATAAATTGGTTCCGTTCAATAGAGGTAAAGGCTCTGCGATCGTGTTTGTGTAGGCAGGACGACCAAATCCCATAACAGTGAAATCGAACGGTCGTATTTGATAGCGAACTTCCCCTCCATTTGATTTATCATCTGGCGGATTATTACCATCGATCGTAATAATTTGACCTTTTTTTGTTTTAGCAACGAAAAAGGCAACATGATTAGCGGCACCTGGAATAGAGTCGGTTTCATTTTGCCAATCAAAAAAAACGATGTCTCCAGGCAATGGATCTTTAAACCACCGTTTTTGCTCTTTGAACCATTTTGCTCCACTAGGAGTGTAGTGAAATCCTTTCTCTGTCTCGATGTAAGTCTGTAATCCTGCACCGGATAGGCAGTAAGAAACAAACATGGCACACCAAGACTGACCATTAAGGTCGTGTCCATACCATTCACCATACTTGACGATGTTGCTATTACCTAGTTCTTTCACGCCTAGCTCTCTTTGAGCGATTTGTAAGACTTGATTGATATTTGTCATTTGTTTAATTACCTAATTTGGTGTTGAGTCTTCAATAGGAGGAGAGCGATAGCGGCAACTACTCTCCCCTGGTTTTAACCGAGCAAGCTTAGTGCCTAGTCTTCTTTCCGAACTCCCTTGAATGGATCGCCATCTTGCTTGCCATCAAGAAATCTCCCTGTGGCGGTATCGCGCTTCGTCCAAGTGTCTGTGACTGGGTTGTACGTTTGACTGCGTTGGTCAACAGCACCTTTGCGATAGCCTTTTCCTGTATTTTTAGCCATTTAGTTTACCTATGATCTAACATTCTGCTAAAGTTTTTTCTTCAAACAGACTATTTAAATGTTAAGTGCGATCTAACATCATGTCAATAGCTTGTGTGAATTTTGGTAGGATTTTGTTAACAAGATTGCCGATCGGGTGCCTGAAGTGGGGCATAATAGTCTTACCCACCCGTAGCCAGTCTGGAAAAGATGTGGAAGCGAGTGGGTGATTATAAAAACCTTGAAATTTCTATCCTTACAGACGCTCTCTAGCGCGGGTTATGAGTTTACGCCTCCAAACGTGCGCCAGTTCAAAGCAAGGACACCGAACAACTGAGATCGTCAATCGACCAAGATTGCCATTCGAGACGAAATCTAACATTATCTTCGTTTAAAATCTTATTTTTTAACTATAAATGTCAAATCAGATTCGAGCTTACCGAGATCAGCTTGGATTTAAGCAGGAGGAATTGGGCGAACAGGCTGGCGTAACTCGTCAGACAATCGCGGCGTGGGAGAATGGAGAAAGGGAGCCTAGCTTAGTTCAATTAAGCAGTATTGCCAGGATTATGGGAGTAGCAGTCGAGCTACTTCAAGGCTTAGAGTTGACAGACTCTAGAGATCCGAATTCTTTTTTTTCATCCTTACTCTTCCGAGCAGATGAACCTTCTGCATTAACTCCGACGATCAAACAACATCTCATCCAAAAAGTTGCTGACTATGCCGCTGTAGAGAAGCTGCTTGGGGAAATCCCTGTATCTCCAGCCAAATTTCCCTTGGATGGTTATGACTCTGAGGCGATCGAAGACTATTCTAAAGAAGTACGCAACTGGCTAGGATTAGGCGAATCAGCACCTGTTGGCGATTCTCTGTCGCTTCTAGAAAGCAAAGGGTTAAAAGTTTTACCCTATCCCCTTCCTGCCAAAATCTCAGGGTTCTCAGCCTGTGAGGAGGATTGGGGCTGTCTTGTTGTCGTTAATAGCAATGATGTTGCCGAACGCCAATTTTTCACTTCACTACACGAACTCGCTCACTTAATTTTTCATCATAAAGAATATCGACAGCCGCCAGAACGTACTAAATCTTCAGATCCCCGTGAGAAGGCTGCTAATCATTTAGCTGGAGCTATTTTACTACCAAAAAATGTCATTCACAGAGAAATGCGTGCTTATCGAGATCGCTGGATACCAGATCCTTTACTGATCGATATCAAGCGACGATATGGGGTGAGTCTAAGAACCATTCTGATTAGAGCCGAACAAGCTGGTATTATTACCAAACAGCAAAGCGGTACACAAATGGGCGTTCTTAATAAGAGATGTGGTGGTAAGGATAAGGATCTCCCTAATTCTGAGATTCCCATGCCGCAAAGACTGACTCGTCTGGAGCGGTTGACATATACTGCACTCTTGAAAGATGGATTGCTGACAAATTCTCGTGCCGCTGAGATTTTGGGCAAACAAACTTTAGAAGTGTCTCAGGAATTGCAAACTTGGAAACAAAGTGATGTTGAGGTTAGTGATTGATTCCTCTTTTAGATGCAGATGCACTGATATCGTTATCGCAATCTGATGGGAAACTGCTATTGTTGAATTCATCTGAAGTCCTCGATCTGGTAGTTTCAGAGTGTCATAACCCAAAATATTGTAATGCCCACCAATTTATTGAACAATCGAGTTTATCAGTTATTGTAGCCGATCCATCTTGGCTGCAAGAAGCTAGTTGCTATCGATCGCCAAGCTTGAGTTTTCACGATATCTTAAATCTACATTACGCAAGCTCTTGTCAGCGAACGCTCGTAACTAATTCTAAATGTTTAATGTCTGTTTGTAATGATAAACATATTAACACAATATCTTATCATGAGTTTTTGGAAACATTTGCTTTAAATTAAATATTAAGTTTGGAAGTAGTAGATACAGAAGTAAAGGCAAAATTCAAGCCGCAAAGGAAGAGGAAGTGCCATAAACATCTTTGCGGAAAATGGCGCGGAGATATCATTCTCAGAAAGATCGAGGCTTAGTAAGTATGACTGTGACTGTGCGCTGTAGTCTTTATAAGAAGAATAAACGGGAAGATCTAAGTAAAGCAACCGTATTATTAATAGTTCTGAGGATGTTCGATCGTTCAACTCAGACTCGACCGATTGACATTTCTCATTCAGCCAAATCAAATATTCCTGCAACTTCTCATCACCAGCCAGCATTCCATCAATTTCTTGTTTGATTGCCAGCAAATGAGAGCTAGCGTTAGGGAGCATTCCCAATACCAAAAAGAATACTTCTCGCCAGCGTCGATCGCTAACCTTCTCAACTAATTTTAGAAACAATCGATCGCCCTGAACTGCAAAACTATCTACAATCCACTTTGCTGTAAAATACTCATGAAAAGTGAGATGAGAAAAAGAGAAAATTCCCTTGGCGCGCTCGACTAGCAAGCCATGTTGCTCCACATCCGTAACATTTTCAAGACTTCTCTACACCACTGAGATCGTATAAAAACACTCGTAAAAATTCCAAATTTAAAATACAACTTTTAAGTCTAAAACAAGCAATAAATTACATAAAATATTTTCAATATTGGTAGCACATAAATTTACTTCAAATTTCTGAGATGCTTTAAAGTCAAGCTTTTGAGAACTCGATTTATCTCATCAGTCGGCTTTTTTATAATAGATAAACTCATGATATTGTTTGTCATGATAAAAATCTTCACAGGCAGTGTAATTAAATATACGTGTACCTATTAAAAAGGTATGTCAAACTGTTGAACGGTTGAGGACTAAAGAATTTATTTCATTTGGTAATTGTAGTAAATAAATACAGGAAAGCTAAATTGCATGGCTAAGAATACGATTATCATGATCGGCGACGGTCTGGGCTGGGAAATGGCGCGTGCAGCCGCCATCTACAAGCAGATCCAAGAAGGTAAAACTGGTACTACTCTTGCTGACTTCTACACCGCTGGTGCAGGTACTGGTCTGAACATGCAGACGCTCACAGGCTACGGTGCCGTAACCACCTACGGTACGATTATCCCCAATGCGGCTGGAGTATATAGCACAGGCAACGCAGCCGTAAGTGGTTCTAGTGATGTTACGGGTGTCAACCCAATTACCCCTGGTTTTACATTCAATCCAGCTTTCAATACTGGTACTGGTAGTACTGGTAATTTAGTTGGTTACGATCCCGTCAAAGGTGGTGTCAATCCTTGGACTGTTGGTACTGACAGGGAATATATCAAAGCCAACGTTCCTGACTCTGCAAATACTGCTACGACTCTCTACAGTGGCATCAAAAGTTATAACAACGCGATCGGCGTTGATATCTATGAGAAACCAGTAGAAACGGCTTTTTCGATCGCCGCAGAACAGGGTAAATCAGTTGGTATCGTCAGTTCCGTGCCAATCGATCACGCGACTCCAGCCGCAGCAGCAGCCAATGTCAACCGTCGTAACAAATATGACGGAGACTATCCAGGATTGGATAATATTCTGCAACAGCAACTGCGTGAATATCAGCCTACTGTACTACTAGGTGGCGGTCATCCCCTATCTAGTTCCGGTGCGCTAGCAATGGATTATACTTACGTCAAGGAATCTACTTACAAAGAACTCAGCACCAAACCTAACACCAACCTCTACGACTATACATTCTTAGAACGTGGTGCAAATGCAGCACAAGTTTTGGCTAACGCAGCCGCCTCCATCGATCCGAATGCTGGAGATCGGCTCTTCGGTCTATATGGTGCGCGCGGTCAAGATGGTAACTTACCTGTAAGTTCTGCTAATGGTGACTACAGCACCACTGGTTTGGCGATGTTCAGCGTTAACTCCAGCAAGGGATTGGCACAAGACACGGTTCGACCACTTCGAGCTGGCGAGACAGATGCTCAATTTATCGCTACAGAGCGCAATCAAAACCCCACACTCGACGATCTGACCAAAGCTGCTTTGACGGTCTTGGGTAAAGATCCTGACGGTTTTGCGTTAACTATTGAGGGTGGTGACATCGACTGGGCTGCTCACGATAACAATATCGACAACTTGATCGGTACTGTTCTCGACTTCGACAAATCCGTTGGTTCGGTGATTAAGTGGATCGAGGCTAACGGCGGTTGGGCAGAAAATCAACTGATTGTTACTGCCGACCACGATCACTATCTCAACCTCAATAACGACTTCCCTGCTTTGATTCGGGCAAATGCAGCTAACGGAATTAGTGCCTTAACCGAAAACGACACGATCGCCGGATCGGGTAACTACTGGGGTACTAGTGCGACTGATAAATACCAATGGGGCAGTCACTCCAATCGTCCCGTACCTGTCTACTACCAAGGTGCTGGCACCGAACAGTTATTAGCTTCGGTTGGCACTGGCTACGAAGCTTATGGCAAACAAGTTCAAGGTATCCCTGGCTTTATCGACCAAGTTGATATCGGTCAAACATTGATTGCTTCGGTCACTGAAACCGCTCAGAAAGAGTTGGTTGCAGGTACTGCTGGCAACGATCTGTTAATCGCTACTCCTAGCGGTTCGATCGATGGTGTTTATGACACTGTTTTCAGTGGTGCTGGTAGCGATACCGTCGATCTAGAATTCAACACCAATGCGCGGAACAACCGTGTCGATCTCGGTAGCGGTGCGGATGTCATCTATGTCAGCCGGAACGATCGCGCTTTCGGTGGTGCGGGTAATGATATCTTTGAAGCTATCAACAGCAAAGGTGGCAACCGGATGTCTGGTGGTGCTGGTGATGACGACTTCTACCTCGGTAGCAATGACTATGCGCTCGGTGGCGTTGGTGCTGACAGGTTCTACGCTAGTAATGGCGGCGGTAACACCATTTCTGGTGGTGCTGGTGCCGACCAATTCTGGATCGCTAATGCCGAGCTTCCTGGTGCTGGCAACAAAGTCGTAGACTTCCAAATCGGTACCGACGTAATCGGGATCGTCGCTGCTTCTAGCTTGGGTATCAGTGCTAGCACGCTGAAATTGACTCAAGTTGGTGCAGATACTACTATTAACTTTGGTGCTCAAACCTTAGCAACGCTGATCGGTATTCAAGCTACTAGCTTGAACACTGGCAACGCTAGTCAGTTCGTATTTGGTTAATTAATTTCGATATTCAAGCTACTAGTTTGAATACTAGAAATGCGAGTCAATTCGTGTTTGGTTAATTAATTATTCTAACTAAGCAGCGGCAGCGGAGGGCGATCGATCGCCCTCCGCTGTTTTTTCGATCTTGACGATTTTACATCTCGATCGAACTCTCACGAGAAGTCTATTTTAACACTGCCTTTCGGTCAATTAGCTTGGCAATTAGCTTGAGTTGAGATGTGATGATAATCGTGTTCGATCCACAGTTTGGGTGAAATTACCAAATATGTCTAAATTTCACTAAAATTTCATATATCGTTGCAATGATGGGGGCAGCAACCAAGTTTAACAGAGGTCAAGCACATGAGTTCTCATCGCCTATTATCGATGGCTACTTTATGTACTCTCTTACTAACTGCTGTCGCAACTCCTCAAGCGCAGAGTCAGTCAGCCGAAGGTACTCTTCCCTACATCTATAGTAACTATACTTTTCCCTCCGCACGGGCTAGCATCGCCCGTCATACAATTCGGTTGGCGATTCCTACCAACTCAAAATCTGTATCTGCCCTGAAGCCCACCGCTCCAGCCGGATTTACGCTCAACCAAAAAGTGGTAGTTTTCGACCATAAAACAGGTAAAAGCTTACCTGTAAATGTCAGTATCGCTGGGCAGACTGTAGAACTGAGCTTCGATCGAGCAGTCGAACCTGGCACAGCAATCGATATCGAACTGAATAATGTCAGCGTGTGGGGCACCGCTCGGTATTACGATCTGGCTGTGAAGTTTGCTGGCGATAATGGTAGCAGATTGCAAGTAGCTAACGATCGATTTACCAATATTGGCAGAACTGGTTTACGTCTTTCTTAGAGCGATCGAGACTTAAATCGTTGACTGGATATAGCTAACTTTCACACCTTATTATCATGCGATTGACTAAACTCAAATTACTATTATCTTTAATTATATTAACGACAGTATCTAGTCCTAAAATCGCGATCGCTGGAGCCGGACACGATCATAGTGGTGCCAGTTCGTTTAAGTCTGGCGGTGAAGCTACTGGTGCTGTAACTGTCGATGCTCAGACGGTCAAAAGATTGGGAATTAAAGTCGAAGCAGTTAAAAATCAGCCGTTAGATATTGGCTTAAAGACTACCGGACAGATCGAAACTTTACCCGACCAAAAAGTTGAGGTGACAGCACCGCTCACTAGTAAAGTAGTGCAGTTATTAGTTAAGCCTGGTAGTAAAGTTACTAAGGGTCAACCTTTGGCGGTGATTGCTTCACCAGAGTTAGCTAACTTGCGTGTAGATGCCCAAGGCAAACAAGCCGATGCTCAAGGAGCCTTACGGAAAGCTCAGGTTAATCTGCAACTAGCTCAAGATAATTTAGTCAAGCAGAAAACAATTAGTAATGCCGAAATCGCTCAAGCTCGAACTAAACTAACTGCCGCTCAAGCACAATACGATCGAGATAAACAGATCGTTAATCAAAGCGGCGTTTTGAAAGTAGCGCAGGAAAATCTTAAACTTCAGCAGCAAATCGCTAATGCCGAAATTACCCGCGCGAATACTGAAGTTGCGATCGCACAAGAACAATTCGATCGAGATAACGAATTAGTCTCCAAAGGTGCCTTAGCCAGACGACAAATGTTGGAGTCTAAAGGTAAACTCGAACGCGCCAAAGCTGAAGCAGCCAAAGCCAAAAGTTTACCGCAAGTCGTGCAAGCTCAAAGTGATGTTAAAAAAGCAGAAGTAGACTTACCATATCGCGAATTGCGCGAGTCTCAAGCGAGTGTTGCTGAGGCGCAGTCGCTATTACAACGCGCCCAAACTCGTCGCGATGTCTTAGAAGCTCAAGCACAACTCAAACGCGCCCAGTCGGATGTACTCATCGCCCAATCGCAACTCAATCTCAGTACCACTAATTATCAAACTCGACTCCAACAATTGGGCAGCACCGCCAATGCCCAAGGGCTGGTAACGATAACTGCACCGATTGCTGGAACTGTTGCCAGCCGCGATGTCAGTATCGGTCAATCCTTGCAGGATGCGGGTGGTAAACTGATGACCATTGTTAATGACGCTCGGATTTTTGCGACGGCGAATATCTATGAGAAAGATTTAGGGGTGGTAAAAAACGGTCAAAAGATCCGCGTCAAAGTTGCCTCCCTACCAAATCAAAGTTTTGAAGGCAGAATTACCCAAATTGGCACATCCGTACAGGGCGAAAGTCGAGTCGTTCCCGTGCAAGCAGAAATTAGTAATCCCAGCGGATTACTCAAACCAGGAATGTTTGCCGAACTAGAAGTAATTACCGATAAAACAACTGAGTCGCTACTGGCGATTCCCACTTCGGCGGTAGTCGATGCCAATGGTAAAAAAGTTGTCTACGTCCAGAATGGGAATGCTTTTCAAGCGGCAGAAGTTACATTCGGGCGCACTACTGGGGATCTGGTAGAGGTGAAGACGGGTTTATTTGCGGGTGACATGGTGGTGACTCAGCGAGGGACACAACTCTACGCACAGTCGTTGCGGGGTGGGGGTGAAAAAACAGATGCAGATGGCGATAAGCATGAAGAGGGAGATGGACATAATCACGGAGCGGCTCCAGCTAAAAGTAATGGTTTTGTCATACCGCCCTGGTTATTACCAGTCAGTGGGGGTGCGATTCTAGTGGCTGGAAGTTCTTTGCTGCTGTGGAAACGGTTTCGATCGGCTCCAGCAGATGGTTTAGAAGATACTGATGCTGATACCCACAATGACGATCTTTTGTTACCTGCGGCGGAACACACCAAACCAGAACCCTACACCAATAATCATCACTCCGTACCTTTGTCGCCAGCAATTATGGGAGAAAAGAGTAGCAAAGGGGAGTAGATGTAGGGTGCGTTTCGGTCAAAACAGCAAAACGCACCAATCTTCTAGATGGTGCGTTACCCTGACGGGATAACACACCCTACGTTCACTGCCAATGCGATCGATTATTTTCTTCTTGGTTGCTGCATTAGCAGAAATCTCTGGTTGCTACGCTTTTTGGGTATGGCTGAGATTGGATCGGGGTCTACTTTGGATCGTTCCAGGTGTTTTATCCCTAACTATTTTCGCTGTGGCTTTAACTCAGGTAGATACACCCAATGCTGGCAGAGTATACGCCGCCTATGGCGGTATTTATATCCTGTCATCTATTCTGTGGTTGTGGTTAGTTGAAGGGGTTAAACCGGATCGGTGGGATTTAGTTGGGGTTGGTATTTCTCTCATCGGCACGATGGTGATTTTGCTTAGTCCCCATCGTTCTTGAATTCAAATATCTGTCAATTTTACGCTGATACTTATTCTCTTCTCTAATCCTAAAAATGCTTGGAAATATCGTTCAATGGGTAATTAACCGTCGGTGGTTGGTCGTACTAGCAACTATTATCGTCTCATTGTGGACAGTTTATGTGATTCCGCAGATGCCCTTGGATGTGTTGCCAGCCTTTGCACCGCCGCAAGTAGAAATCCAAGCCGAAGCACCTGGACTCGCCCCAGAGGAAGTAGAATCGCTAGTAACGTTACCGATCGAAAGTGCAATTAATGGTACGCCTGGAGTAACTGCGGTGCGTTCGTCGAGTGCGGCGGGAATTTCGGCGGTACGGGCGATCTTTAGTTCGTCAACTGATATTTATCAAGCGCGGCAACTGATTACCGAGCGACTGCAACAAGTCACAGGTAAGCTACCGCCAGGAGTCGAACCACCCCAAATATCTCCGACCACTTCTCCCGTCGGTTTGGTGGTGCAGTACGCTTTTACCGTCGCAGATGACGCGAAATCTACGAACCAAAATCCCCTGATGGCAGCGCGGCGGATTGTCGATTGGCAAGTGACAAATCGCCTCTTAGCCGTGCCAGGAGTCAGTCAAGTTCTAACTTTTGGTGGCGATGAGCGACAGTTTCAAGTATTAGTCGATCCGATTAAATTAGCCGCTTTTAATATTACTTTAGACCAAGTTACCCAAGCGACGCAAAAAGCAAATGTCAATGCCGCAGGTGGCTTTTTTATTACCCCCGATACCGAGAAATTAATTCGCGGGATTGGTAGGATCGAATCGATCGAAGATCTCCAAAAATCGACGATCGTAGCTCGCAATGGCACCCCCGTTAGATTGCAAGATGTGGCAGAGGTTAAAATTGGGGCGGCATTAAAACGGGGCGATGGCAGTTTTAACGGTAAGCCAGCGATTATCGTGATGGTGAATAAACAGCCCAGCTACGATACGCCGACTGTCAGCCGTGCGGTGGAAAAAGCGATCGCCGAAATTAAAGTTGGTTTGCCCAAAGATATCAAAGTTACGACCACTTTTCGTCAAGATAGTTATATCGAATCTTCGGTTGATAATGTCCGTTCTTCGTTGATTCAAGGCAGTATTATCGCGGCAATTATCCTGATTCCATTTTTGTTGAACTGGCGAATCTTGGCAGTATGTTTATTAGATTTTTTCTTGACATTGCTATTTGGGATGTTGGTACTGTCATGGTTGGGAGTTGGTTTGAATACCATGACATTAGGCGGCTTGGCGGTAGCAATTGGGACGGCGATCGATGATGCGATCGTTTATGGTGAAAATACCTATCGGCGGTTGCGCGAAAATAAAGCAGAAGGCGATCCACTCACCCCGCTAGAAATCATTTTTGAAGGTTCTCAAGAAGTGCGCGATTCACTCTTAGGCGCGACGATCATCGGGATTATTGTCTTCTCCCCAATTTTTACATTACCAGGGATTGAAGGAAAGATTTTCACCCCGATGGGGATTGCTTACTTAGCCGTAGTTGTTGTTTCTAGTTTAGAATCTTTACTCGTTTCTCCGGCTTTATGTGCGATTTTACTACCTGCTACCAAGGTGACACAGCGGGAACCCTGGCTAGCGAGATTCTGTAAGGGAATCTACAGCTTGTGCTTAAATTTCTCGATGAAAAATCCCTTATTAATTATGGGGATTGCTACAGTTTTAACTGTCGCCTCAATTGTAATTATCCCTTCATTTGGCAGAGCATTTTTACCAGAGTTTCAAGAGCAAACGATGGTCAATACTTTGATGTCTTATCCAACTGTTTCGCTCGAAGGTAGTACCCAAGCGGGTCATGCGGTCGAGGAAGCATTGAAAAATGACAAGCGGTTTGAATTCATCCAAACTCGTGCTGGACGTGCTTCTGGAGACGCTGAAGCCGCAGGTGTGAATGTCGCCCACGTCGATATCGAACTGAGTAAAGAAGGGATGCAAAATCGGGAAGCATCGCTCAAAGTCATGCGTCAAGCATTCGATCGCATCCCTGGTGCGGCTGCAAATATCGGTGGTTTTTTACAACATCGAATGGATGAAGTTTTATCGGGGGTACGAAGCTCGATCGCAGTGAAAATTTTCGGTGCCGATTTAGCAGAATTGCGAAAAGTCGGACAACAAATAGAACAGCAGATGAAAACAGTCGATGGTGTTGTCGATTTACAACTCGAACCGCAATTACCAGTACCCCAGATTCAAATCAGATTCGATCGCGATGCCGCTAGTCGGTACGGGCATACGGTGGGAGATTTATCAGAGACGATCGAAACTGCTCTCAATGGGAAGGTTGTTTCTAAAGTGTTAGAAAATCAACAATCCTTCGATTTACTTGTCTGGCTAAAACCTGAAGCACGGCAGAATTTAGAAACCATTGGCAATCTTTTAATCGACACTCCCGACAAGCAAAAAATTCCGTTAGGGAGTATTGCCAAAATTACTGAAGGGACAGGCCCAAATACGATCAATCGGGAAAATGTATCGCGTTTAATTGTCGTTTCTGCTAATGCCAAAGGGCGCGATATCCGCTCGATCGTCACGGAAATTGAAGCTAAAGTTAAGAGCAGCGTCCAATTGCCAACGGGATATTTTATTCAATACGCAGGTCAATTTGAAGCTGAAGAACGCGCTACCCAAAACATTCTAGTTTTCAGTGCAATCGCTTTTGTGGCAATTACCGTTCTGATGTATCTTTCCGTTAAGTCTATCCCATCAACACTAATGATTATGATTAACTTGCCAATTGCTTTAGTCGGTGGAGTCATTGCAGTGGCTCTGACGGGTGGTGTAATTTCAATCGCGTCTTTAGTAGGATTTGTATCCTTATTTGGGGTGGCAACTCGAAACGGTTTATTACTAGTAGATAACTACAATAGTAAATATGCTGAAGGAATGCCCATGAAGGACATCATTGTCAAAGGTTCGATGGAGCGACTAAATGCGATCTTGATGACGGCGTTAACTTCGGGATTGGGGTTAGCACCGATGGTGTTTCAAGGCGGATCGGGACAGGAATTATTACAGCCGTTATCGATCGTGGTCTTTGGTGGTTTGTTTACTTCTACGGCGATTACGTTATTGGTATTACCCGCTCTATATGCCAAATTTGGCAAACATTTATTTCCGAAAAAAGAAGAAGAACTCAAACCAGAACAATTTTTCATGCACATGTAGCAATATCAATATGAATCAATTACCTACGCTTAAAACCCATTTGACTGACTATTCTAAGATCTAAAAAAACTAAGTTTCCCGCATTGTGCTGATTTTCTATGAATCTAGATACTGTAGTTAGAGAGAAAGTGTGGAAAAGTCTCAAATCCACAGATCCAAGTTTTATTGAAGAAGTTCGGCAATGTATCAACAAAATTGAAAAAAGACAATTTGACGTTGGTTTGAGAGTAAAAAAGCTCAAAGGTACGAGCAAAATTGTCTGGGAAGCCAGAATAAATCGAGATAGCCGCTTGCTGTTTACCTATAGACAGTCCAACCATCACAACGGTCAAACTCAGAAATTCATCGCCATCGAAGCAGTGTGTAGAGAGCATGATGAAGTCAACCATCATGCCCAGATTATCGATCGGAATTGGTGGGAAGCAGAAGAAGTTAGAGTATTAGGGAACTTAGACCAAAAATTTCAGGAATTGAGTAGTGAAGACCAGGCGGAAATCCACTTATGGCAAGCAGCAGAAATAGAGATTCAAGCAGAATCGACAGATGAGCTGCTAGATAATACCAAGTGGTTAATTCTCGAACCAGAAATTATTGAATCAGAGCAAGCATGGCAAATGGCGATCTCCAGTGCAGCAGATTTACGGCTGCGACTGACTCCAGATGAAAGTAAAGCGATCGATACCTATGGTAATGTGCTGCTGTCTGGTAGTGCGGGGACTGGCAAAACCACAGTTGGATTGTATCGACTGGCTCGAACTCTGCAAATGAATCCAACTGCTAGGTGTCTTTATGTCGGTTACAATCCAATATTAGTGAAGGAGTCAAAAGAACAATTTAAGCAGCTATGGGGGGAGACGTTTGAAGGTCTGCCACTCAAACCAGAATTCTTGACGATTAGAGATTTGTGTCTAACAATCACGAAAGATCTTGGTGAAGAATTCAAGCATCATCTTGTCGGCTATCAATATTTTTACCAGCGTTATATCAAAAAGCCAGAAAGTAAGCAATATCCACCAGCTTTAGTGTGGGATGAAATCAGAAGTATTATCAAAGGGGCGAACTTAAAAGCGCAATCTGAATGTTATTTATTAAGTCAAAAAGAATATGAAAATTTAGGGAAAAAAAGGTCTGGAGCGATTCGTGCTGGAGAACGTCATAAAATTTATAAATTAGCACAATGGTATCAAAACCGGATAGATTGCGAACAATTAGCTGATGAAATCGATCTCACAAGAACAGCTTTACGGCTGATTAAAACTGTTCGATACCAACCTTATACATTAATTGTCTGTGATGAGATTCAAGACTTAACCGAGATTCAGATCGAGCTATTAATTAGATTACTAGCCCAAAATGGACAAATTTTGGGTGCTGGAGATCTGAATCAAATGATTAGTCCGAGTGGCTTTCGATGGGAAGATTTAACAACCAGACTATATCAACAGAATCGTCAATGGACTGAAAAAAGATTAGATTTTAACTTTCGTAGTACTGGTAAATTAGGAGCTTTGGCTGTCGAGCTGCTGAATCTAAAATTCAAACTACTCTCTGAATCACAATTCCAGTCAGAAGCTCCAATTAGCACCAGTGGAGAACTAGCTCGGTTAGTAGCAGCTTCCAGAAATGACCTCAAGCAAATTGAGCTAGGATCGGGGGATGCTATTTTAGTAAGAACCGAAGAACAAAAAGCCGAACTTCTTACAGATTTAACAACTAAATTAATTTTTACAATTGAAGAATCTAAAGGTTTAGAATTTGATACTGTTTACTTAGTTAATTTTTTTGAATATACTAACAGCTTAGAGTCTACGATCGCCAGTTCAACTAAACATTTAATAGATCGACAAAAGCCACAATTGCGGTTGGAATTCAATCTTCTATATGTAGCTATTACCCGCGCTCGTCATATTCTCAACATTTGTGAACCAAAAATATCAGATCTGTGGAAACGTACTGAATTAGCAGAGAGTTTAATATCGATGAGTATCGCTGAAGCTTTTAGTCCAGCTCAATCGATCGCCCCTCAAGATTGGTATTTGAAAGCTATCTACTATCGAGATGCCAGACTATTACCGCAGGCATTAGAATGTGCCACTAAATCTGGAGATGAAACTCTCAAACAAGAAATTGAAGTAGAGTTTTTACTGCTCGATCGCAAATATTATGAAGCAGTTCAGTTATTGCTAGAGATCGGAAAATATTCAGAAGCGGCCGAAATTTTGGAAAATTTAGCCGATTGGCAAGAAGCAGCACAAGTTTGGGGTCGGGCTGGAAATAGAGTAAGATCTTTAGAGTGTGAAGTAAAAAGTCTAAAAGATAAAAATCAGCTAGAATCTGCGGCTGATAAACTGATTGAGATTGAAAGATATGGAGAGGCAGCCGAGCTACTAGAAGCTGCGGAATGCTGGGATAAAGCCGTAGAAATATGGGGTAAACTAGGTGATGAAGATGGTCGAAATCGATGTTTATTGCGATCGTCGATAAATAATTGTGTTTCTATTGAGGATCGATCGGGTGAGAATATCGAAGCTTTTAATGACTACGATTGCGATCGCGCAATCGAGATCGATCCTCAAGATGCTAAAGCTTACTTCGATCGGGGCATAGAAAAGTATCGCTTAGGGCAGAATGCAGCCGCAATTGATGAATACAGTCGTGCTATTATCATCGATCCTCAGTATGTTGATGTCTATGTTGGGCGGGGTGCTGCCAAGTATAACTTAGGGCAGTATCCAGAGGCAATTGATGACTACAATCGCGCCATTGCTCTTAATCCCCAAGCAGTTGAAGCTTATGTTGGTCGAGGTACTGCCAAGTATAACTTAGGACAGCATCAAGCAGCGATTGATGATTACAATTTTGCCATTACTTTTAATCCTCAAGCTATTCTGGCTTACTATAATCGGGGTTTTGCTCAACACAGCTTAGGACAGTATCAAGCAGCTATTGATGATTACAATTGCGTCATCATGATTAATCCTCAAGATATTGATGCTTATTTTCGTCGGGGTGCTGCTAAAAATAGTTTAGGACAGCATCAATCAGCTATTGATGACTACAACTTCGTCATTATGATTAATCCTAAAGCTGCTGAAGCTTATGTTGGTCGAGGTACGGCAAAGCATAACTTAGGACAGCATCAATCAGCTATTGATGATTACAATTTTGCCATTAATCTTGATTATCAATCTACTGATGCGTACAATAATCGCGGTCTTGCCAAATATAGTTTAGGACAGGATCGAGAGGCGATCGATGACTACAATTTCGCCATTACTCTTAATCCTCAATATGCGGTTGCTTACTATAATCGCGGTCTTAGTAAGTTTAAGTTAGGGCAAAATCAAGCAGCTATTCCGGATTTTATTAAAGCTACGGAATTATTCGATCGGGAAAATCAAAAGATCGAATATCAAAGGGCAATAGATATTATTAATTTTTTGAATACTCGATCGCTTTAATCGATATGAATACTCTTGCTGGACGATCGAATATTTGATCGAGGAAGATAAAAGCTGTCTAATGATAGTAGTAAGAACGAGAATCATTATATATATGAACATGTTTTCAGATGTTCTGATTTGACGTTACAATTTAAGGTATTAGTTTAGCACTCCCGCACATACAGACATAACTTATGACTCAAGTACCCGCACTCAAAACCCAACGGCTGCAAGTTGGTGGCATGGACTGCACGAGTTGTGCAGTGAAGATAGAAGGCAGTCTAGAACAGCTAGCAGGGGTAGCTGAGATATCTGTAGTGGTGGCAACTGGGCGGCTAATTGTCACTTACGATCCAGCACGAGTAAGTGAGGCAGATATTAAAGAGCGAGTAATAGCTTTGGGATATACGATCGTCGAAGAAAAGTCACTAGCTAACGACCATAGCGGTCACGACCATAATAGCAGTCATGAAGAAGATGACGGGCACAATCATGGTGGGGGAGAGTTTAATTTAAAGCGTGAAGGTTTATTAGTTGGAGTCGTAATGACGCTGTTTGTAATAGGTTCTATCTTTGAGAAACAATTAAACGCAACACCATCATCAATTGGCACGTACTTAGTATTCATTCCAGCTTATTTATTGAGTGGCTGGACAGTATTAACTACAGCCGGACGAAATATTTTACGCGGACAAGTATTTGACGAAAACTTCTTGATGACGATCGCCACAGTCGGCGCGATCGCCATTAAACAGCTACCCGAAGCTGTGGGCGTAATGTTATTTTTCAAAGTCGGTGAATTATTTCAGGAACTAGCCGTCAGTCGCTCGCGGCGATCGATTTCAGCCCTGCTAGAAATTCGTCCCGATGCCGCCAATCTCAAAACAGCAAATGGGATTGAAGTCGTTTCACCAGAACGAATACAAGTAGGTGATACAATTATCGTCAAGCCAGGTGAAAAGGTACCTCTTGATGGTGAAATCGTCGATGGTAATTCTCAAGTCGATACATCAGCATTAACGGGCGAATCTGTGCCGCGCACGGTAAATGTAGGTGAAACGGTATTAGCCGGAACTATCAATCAAACTGGGGTGTTAACTGTCACCGTCACCAAATTATTTGGGGAATCATCAATTTCAAGAATTCTGGATTTGGTAGAAAATGCGAGTGCCAAGAAAGCCGAAACCGAGAAATTTATTACTAAGTTCGCCCGTCGGTATACACCGATCGTGGTAATTTTATCGCTATTAATTGCCTTAATTCCACCGCTGGTAATTCCAGGTGCCACCCGTGCTGAATGGGTGTATCGCGCTTTGGTGCTGTTAGTAATTTCTTGTCCTTGTGGATTGGTAATTAGTATTCCGCTCGGCTATTTTGGTGGGATTGGTGGAGCGGCTAAACGGGGAATTTTGGTGAAGGGAGCGACTTTTTTAGATACTTTAGCTGGAGTTAAAGCGATCGCATTTGATAAGACGGGAACACTGACTCAGGGCGTATTTAAAGTTACTGAAATTGTCCCGCACAATGGCTTTAAACAAGATGAATTGTTACGCATTGCAGCCGAGGCGGAAGCAAATTCCAATCATCCGATCGCTAAATCAATTCGCACAGCTTACAATCGACCCATTAATGAATCTAGCATTTCAAATTACACCGAAATTGCCGCTCACGGGATTGAGGCGACAATTGAAGGAAAGCTAGTATTAGCAGGTAACGATCGATTGATGCACCGCAAAAATATCGCTCATGATACCTGTGATGTCGAGGGTACTGTCGTGCATCTGGCAATCGATCGAGTCTATGCTGGATACATTATTATTGCCGATGAGATCAAAGAAGATGCGGTTCAGGCAATTCGCGATCTCAAAGCCGCAGGTGTCGAGCGGGTGATGATGTTGACGGGGGACTCACAAGCTGTAGCAGCACGGATAGCGAAGACTTTGGGTGTCGATACTTTTGCGGCTGAGTTATTGCCAGAAGATAAGGTAGCGGCGATCGAAAAACTGCTCGGAGAATTTCACAAAAAAGGTAAAGTTGCCTTTGTTGGGGATGGAATTAATGACGCGCCTGTAATTGCCAGAGCCGATGTCGGGATTGCAATGGGGGGATTGGGTTCGGATGCGGCGATCGAAACTGCGGATATAGTGTTGATGACAGATGCTCCTTCAAAGGTGGCGGAAGCAATTCAGGTGGGCAAGAAGACTCATGCGATCGTCTTGCAGAATATTATATTTGCTTTAACTATTAAAGTGATTTTTATCGGATTGGGGTTACTGGGATTAGCAACAATGTGGGAAGCTGTTTTTGCTGATGTTGGCGTGGCATTAGCCGCGATTTTTAATGCAACTAGAGTTTTGAAATAATCATCTAAGTAGTTAGACATAATTAATTGTACGAATTTTTGCTCGAACATCTTCCAAGCAAAGGGCTTGAAAATTATGAGTGTGCAATTAATTCTGTCTAGGTACTTATCCGTTATTTATAGATCTATTGGCGCATTGATTTTAATTGGAGATCGACATATCCAAGATAACTACGATCGGCGATTGCTTGTGGTGGTAATTGTTTAGACTCAATTGCGGCTTTAACTAAATCTTTAGCCGTAATTTTTCCAGTTCGGGCACCATCAATAAATGAGCCAAATCCAGGAATAGAATGCGATCGATATTTACCTTGATAAGCACTATGAACCAATTCAAAAGGAGTTACATATCCTGTATAGGGGCGATCGCTCGCTAGCACTAATGGTTTAGTAGATACTTCTGGTTTTGTAATTACTTCAGTTTTACCTCTTGCTTCTACAGATGTGTTTGCAGTTAATGAAATCAAAACAACTGTTAGACCGATCGACAAATAACGTTTCATAAAAATATACCTTTTACAATGGATCGAACAACCTCTTTATTTACAAGTTAACAATATGAAGTGAAATTTTAATGAAAATATGATGAAATTAAGGTGAAATTTTAATTTAATTTTAATTGGGATGATTTTTAGCTTCCGAAGTGGATTATAGCCAGATTTATAATGTCTTGTTCGCAGATCTTAGCCCATTCCTGCCTTAAGGCTTATGGAGCGATTAACTAGCTGAGTAAACTGGTGTGTAAACTTTAGCAATAATATGTTGATAATTTTAGCGACTATGATATTATGCTGAGAGTAGATTCGGTTTCAATGGCGTAAGTGCAAAGCGCAGGCGTTGCCAACGCGAAGCGTCTCCTTATGGAGAATCGCCAATTGAAAGTAATGGGGAAAGTTTGGTGCAAACCCAACACTGTCCCGCAACTGTGTTTCAATTACCTGTGGTAATTGATTAGTCAGAACACCCGCCGATTCAATCCCGAATTATATTCTGCGAGGCACAGAGGGGAAAAATATTATGACCGATCGACACACGATTTTTGCGTGTCAAATTTATACTGGCAGTTGGCAAGATGCCGGACAGATAGACAGTAGTGGCAGTTATTTAGCCGATCGAGATCTGAAATATCAGTTATCGGATTATCGATTATTCGATCGCAACTAAAAGCTAGTGGTATCTAAATTTAGATATCATTAGCTTTTTTACATCAATCTTGTTACTAGAAATTTAATGAAATTTCTAGCCAAAATTTACAGCGACTATTTTGCTAGTGTAATTGATTTAAATGTTCAAAAACTTATTAAAAGCTTTGTGTCTTGGGCTGATAGTTCCAGGGGTCATTTTCTATGCCAAGTGTGCTGCCGCCAAACCAGTTGATGCGTGTCAAGAGTCTCAAACTGAACTTCCCACAAGCACAGAAAGAATCAGTGGCATAGAAACCCAGACTACCGCAGCTAAAACATGGCAGTTTTCCTCAAATACTAAACTTCGGGGTCAGGTTGTTTTAGCCGGACAATACGGCAATCAAGCGGTAACAACCGTCGATAGCCGACCGACAATGATTGCTAGAGTCAGACTGTATCTAGATACCAGTTTTAATGAAGATAATTCACTGACAATCGGATTTGAAACTGGTAATGGTGGGAATGACTTTTTTAGCGATATTGGGTTAGCCACCACAAATCCCGAACCTTTTGGTAATGCCGGAGATCGAGCTAATTCAATTATCAATCTAGGGGGATTAGTTTACTCTGGTTCGCCGCCAGAGCTGAAGCTACTGCAATTAGCTTATAACTTCAAGCCCAGCCAGGATTTATCGATTACGATTGGTTCGACGCTCCGACCTAGTGACTATATCGACAATAATACCTATTCTGGTGATGAAGCTTCAGATTTTAGTACGAATTTCCTGATCAAAAATCGACTGATTCTAGCTGCGGCGATTGATGGCCCAGGCGCAGCAGGTGCTGTATTTGATTGGAATATTGATGGTAGTCCCTTTAAACTGCGTGGTCTGTATCTGGCTGCAAATGCGGCAAGTTCGATCGATGGTGGGCTATTTGGCGATCCTTATCAGGCATCACTAGAATTAGAATATGCCAGTAAATTTGGCGAGAACGATAAAAACAATGCTGCGGTAAGGTTGCAGTATACTAAGTCCTCAACTTTTAGTCTGGAACAAAATGTACTGGGTGTAAATGGGGAAGCTACTTTCGGTCAGGTTGGTGTGTTTGGTCGCTACGGAATTTCGATCGAGCCAAAGTTCGCTAATGCTAACTTGTTTAATAACAATAATAATATTCAAACCTGGATGGCTGGTGTAGGCATTAACGATCTATTGATACCTGGATCGTTACTGGCATTTGCCGTCGGTCAGCCTTTTATTGCACCCGACTCGCCAGCAATCCAAACTAATTTTGAAGCTTTTTATCGCTTGCCGATAAATGACAATATGAAGGTAACTCCGGCTGTGATGTTTATTACAAATCCATTTAATACTAATACTAATACTGTATTTCAAGGACTAGTGAGGATGACTTATACCTTTTAACCTGAGTTTGATGATGCTTTGCCACAAGTCCATTTTGATAAAGTCAGTCAAGATTTCACTAAAATTTCACACATATTTGCAAGAATAGAGGGACATGTCTGTAAATACTCGGTTCGATCGAATATGATAACGCGATCGCGATCCTGTAAAACTGCCATTTACTAAATATTAAGGAGTGTAAATCAATGAAATTTTTCAACATTAGCTTAATTGCTTTGGGTAGTGCTAGCTTACTCTTCTTAGGTGCTTGTAGCAATGATTCAGCCACTAAAACTGAAACTACCACAGCTTCAACTCCAGCAGCTAAAACTGAAACTACTACAGCTACCAAAGATGGAGAAAAACATAGTGAAGGAGATGGTCACGACCACTCAAAGGACAAAAAAGATAGTCATAAAGGTCAAGTCATACAGTCAGGAAAATATCATATCGAGTTCAATTCACATTTAGAAAAAGATTCAACTCATCTAGATGTCAAGTTGCATGGTGAAAAAGAGAAAGAAATTACTGATGCTAAACTTACCGCTCAAGTGCAATTACCAGGCGGTACCAGTCAAACGATAGCACTTCCCTATAGTGCTGAAGAAAAACAGTATGTAGCAAAACTACCGACAACGGCAGCGGGAGATTATCAAGTCGTGCTGCAAGCTGATGTTAAAGGTGAAAAATTCAACAGTCGGTTTAGCTTTAAAAGGTAACTACTAATATTTGTCAATGCCCCTATTAAACGATCGAAGATTGGTAGGGGCACGATCTTATTTTTTTGTAGTTGTAACTGTGATTTTTGAAGCTGAAATTGTGAGCTTTGCGAATAGAGCCGCAGATGAAGATGGTAATGCCACAGATGACTTTCAATTTATTGCTACTAATCTCAAAGTTGGCTTGCTCAACAACGTGGATTTGCAAGTAGTAGTGCAACCCTATTCGCGATCTCGCATCCGATTAAATAGCTCGTCGAATCAAACTTTACAAACAGAGGGGTTTGGGGCAATTGTTGCCCGTCTAAAAGTTAATCTGTATGGGAATGATACTTTTGAACGACCTGGTGATTCTGCACTCGCGGTGATGCCGTACATTAGTGTGCCGACAGTTCGAGATGGAGTCGGCGGCAATTTTTTAGAAGGTGGGCTAATTGTGCCATTTGGCACATTTACCACAACCACAGTCAGCGGCAAAAGCACTTCCAGCAGTGACAACGGCAATAGCTAAGGCAGCCACTGTTGCTTTGAAAATATTTTTAGTAGTCATATTTCGATTATGATTGAGTACCCCCTAATCATAAACTCTCTAGTTGGCTTGAGAGTCAAGAGAGATAGGCAAACTATCTGCGGTAGAACCAATGCTGAAAATTGGCGATTTAAGAGAGCGAACGAGAGTGAATGTTAGTACTCTGCGTTACTACGAAAACTTAGGCTTACTGAAACCAGCACTCAGGAGTGATACTGGCTATCGATACTTCAATGATAGTGTGGTGCAGAGAGTACTATTTATCAAGAAAGCTCAGACTCTCAATTTTTCTCTAGCTGAGATTCAGGAAATTCTTCATTCTCACGATCGAGGTACAGCCGTTTGCTCGATTGTCAAAGACTTAATCGAGCGAAAAATTAGCCATCTAGACACCGAGATTCAAAAGCTACTCGCAGCCAAGCAAAGATTGAAAAGTCACCGCGAACGATGGACTACTTACTCTGAAGATCCGCCTAATAGTGAAAGTATCTGTACCCTAGTTGAAGAATTGATATCGTTAGAAACTAGTATTAGCCATTAACTCTGGAGCGGAGATTCAGCAATTCCGATCGGTCATCCTCATTTTTACCTCCAAATCCTATTATTCGTTCGATGCAGATATTCATATGGTACGCATTCTATTAATCGAAGACGAACTAGATTTAGGAGCCGAGATCGAACGATTGCTGCAACGCGAAGGCTATGAGATCGATCGAGCCACAGATGGCAATCTTGGTTGGGAATTTCTATCTTCACCAGATCTTATTTACGATCTGGCGATTATCGATTGGATGTTACCTGGAATTTCGGGCATCGATTTATGCCGTCGCTTGCGTCAACAACAGCAGCAATTACCCGTACTGATGTTAACTGCTCGCAGTGATATTCACGATCGCGTGACGGGCTTAGATGCTGGGGCTGATGACTATTTAGCCAAACCATTTAGCACGATCGAATTACTCGCCCGCATCCGCGCCCTCAATCGTCGCCCCGCCCAATTTCAATCAGCACAAATTACGCTCGGAAATTTTAGTCTCGAAGTAGAAACTCATATTTTGAGATCTAGTGAATCTGGCAAGATCTCAGCAGTAACTCTCACTCGGAAAGAATATCAAATTCTTGAATATCTGATGACTCATCCCAACCAAATTATCCCAGCCGATCGATTGCGCGATCGAGCGTGGGATTTAGAAACAGATCGAGCTAGTAATGTTTTAACCGCTCAAATTAGACTATTGAGAAAAAAGTTAGCCCAATTACCGACTAGCTTAGAGATTGAAAATATTCATGGTATTGGTTATCGCTTAAATCCGCCAACTTCTATTTGAGTAAAAATTGTGGGAACTGGTAGAAATGTCGTTCGCGGAGCGTCTCCCATGGAGAATCAATTATTCAAGCGCAAACGCTGGCTGCTAACTCTAACCTATGCTAGCGTGATGGGCTGTACTTTAGGATTAGTCGGCTATGTGTTTGATCGGATCGTTACCAATCTCAGTTATCAGTCGGTACAAAAAGAGATAACATCACTGGCTAGCAATATTCATGCTAACGTCGAATATAAATTAGCTATTCCTGGCAAAATACCAGCAGATATATACGCTAAAATCCCCGAACTTTGTCCGATTTACCTAAACTGTCAAACCCAATTTCAACAACAGCACCGTCATACATTAGTTAATATCGATCGATATTATGCTATCTTTATCGATACTAGTGGCAAAACTAGAGCGACATTAGGTATCTATCCAAATGTTCCAAAATCCTCATTAAGCTCTTTAGAAAATTTGCGCTGGGATCATTTTCACGATCGAGCGGGGAAAGGTTATCAGCAACTTACTTTAGAAATTCATACTCCCGATAATAAAGTTTGGGGCTATTTACAAGTAGGACGGGATTTGACGGATATCAACGAATACCTGAACAATATTCATTTAATTATTACGATCGGTATTATCGCGATCGGGTTTATCGTGGCTATTGCCAGTTGGTATCTTGCCGGATTAGCGATGCGCCCACTTTCCCAGTCTTACCAGCAAATGCAACAATTTACTGCTGATGCTGCCCACGAGTTACGCACTCCCTTAGCAACATTGCAAGTAATCATTGAAAATGGTCGAGCGGAATATCAACATCTAGCTCCAGAGTTAACTAATTGGCTCGATCGGATCGAGCGACAAAATATTCGGATTGCCAGCTTAGTCAACGATTTATTATTTCTATCTAGCCTCGACAGACCAGATAACAAGCCTATTTTTGAACCATGTTGCTTGACAGAAATCGTCCTAGATTTAGTTGAAGAATTTGCCATTACCGCTACCGCTAAATCGATCGATATTTGTAGCGATCTCGATCTCGATCGGCAAATTTGGATCGATGGTAATTCCGAACAACTCTACCGGATGGGCGCAAACTTAATTGATAATGCAATTAAATATACTCCCACAGGTGGGAAAGTAGCGATCTCGCTGACTCAGACACTTAATGATGTCTCATTCCAAGTCAGGGATAATGGGATCGGTATTTCTGATGCAGATAAAGAGCTGATATTTAATAGATTTTATCGAATAGAATCTAAGTCGTTACCACCTCAGCATAGTACGGGACTGGGGCTAGCGATCGTCAAATCGATCGTCGATGCTCATAGCGGACAATTAACAGTTTGGAGTCAGGTAGGCAAAGGGAGTATTTTTACAGTTAGGTTTGTTAGAAATTTGAAGATTAATTAAAGTCAAATCAACGATTGTAATTTGACCATTATCTAACGTAAGCTCAACTCGAAAATTTCCATTCGAGAGGACAACTTGATTGACTGTAGCGGGAATTGAACAACTATGAGCGGAAGTTGTAATTGACATTTGCTGAATTTGGCTAACAGACATTTTATTTACTCCTTAAATAGTTAGCAATCTGGTGATTTAGATCCTATCCTACTGCTCGGATGTGATGATGAGTCGGTAGATCTCGATCGATAACTTCCCCAATCATGCTGCAAAGTTCTTTACCAGAGGAGAGCGATTTTTTTCGGGGGAGATAGACAAAAGAATTCACGACACTACGGTCAACCATCCCACAGCCCTTGAAACTTGGTAGAAGGCTAAATTAGCCCAACGCGCCAAAAATGTAACTTTAGCTAACAAGTCACTAACTTACTTTGTAACGCAAGAGCTATCGATCGCCTCAATGACGTTCATTTTTCTTAGATTCCTTGGGAGTGCAGAAAGTATACTTTCTGCACTGTGTAATAGTTTCACTTAATGTTATTGAGTTTGTGCTGCTTTCTAGTGCGAGAACCTTTGCCAGATTCATCGTGCATAAAATCCAGATACGAGATAGGATTTTGCACGATCGATACTTACTCAGATAAATTGCTGAAAGTTTGATGCAGTATAGGTTTGAAATGTACTTTGACCTTTTTGGCGCGTTGGGCTAATTTAGCCATGATGTTTGGCACGATCGAGCGGTATTTCATTTTCTCACCCAGCCAGCACAACGAGTAGCCTATGTTCGACAAGTTTTGGACGCAGTTAAACCTGGTGGTCATGTAATTATTGCGACTTTTGGTTTAGATGGGCCAGAAAAGTGCAGTGGATTGGAAATTGTGCGTTATAATGCCGGATCGCTACAAGCAGAATTTGGCGATCGATTTCAGTTATTAGAAACTAGGATGGAATTACATAAAACTCCATTTGACACGACTCAACAATTTTTATATTGCCATTACTTAATTGCAATTCCTTGATAAAAATATCCGCCAATTTTAGGTGTGTTAGGGCTATAAAATTCCCGAACATCTAAATTATTAAACTGTTTAGCAATTAGTAGGCGGATCTGGCGATCGAGATGACAGCCATCACCGATTACTTTCTGAATCGGAGTAATTCGATGTTGCCAAGTTTGGATATTTGGCTCATTGCTCAATCCGTGTTCGATAAATAGAAATTTACCACTTGGTTTCAGTACGCGGTGAATTTCAGCGATCGCTGTTTCTACCTGTTTGATACTGCACAGTGTCCAAGTACTAACTACCGTATCGAATGTATCATCTGCCATCGGTAATTTTTCGCCATTTAACACTCGATAATCTACCTCGATTGAACTAGCAGCTATCCGCTTTTGTGCGAGTTTATTCATGCCTGGATTGACATCAACAGTCGTAATTTTCTCTACTCGACCTTGCGGATAATAAGCTAAATTCAAGCCAGTACCAAAACCAATTTCTAATACCGAGCCTACTGCATCGGCGAGGACTATCCGTCGATAGTTGGCAAAATCCTCCCCAGACATTACTCGATCGATTAATGTGGGGAAAATTAGTCGGGAATAAATATTCATAAGAATAAAGAGTTTATTTAAAATAGTAGCTAAGATAAGCCGCTTATTCTATTAAATTAATAATTACACCTAACTCTTATCTTTTATCAGCTTGGATTAAGCCATCCTGAGAATGTCTGGATTAATAACCAGCCATTCAACCCGACAATGATCGTTGCCACTGTACAAGCCAGCACCTTGAGCCAAGTAGGATTGACAAACTCGCCCATCAACTGGCGATCGCTAGTAAACATAATCAGTGGAATGACTGCAAACGAAAGCTGTAAACTCAGAATCACCTGACTCAGAATCAGCATACTAGTCGTACTACCTTCGCCGAACCAGATAATTGTCAGTAATGCTGGTACAATCGCCACTAGTCGAGTCAACAAGCGACGCAGCCAAGGTTTCATGCGAATGTGGAGAAATCCCTCCATCACAATTTGCCCCGCCATCGTTGCCGTTAAAGTTGAATTTTGCCCAGAAGCTAACAACGCGATCGCAAAAATAGCACTAGCCGGAGCGACACCCAACATCGGCGATAATAACTTGTAAGCATCCTGAATTTCAGCGACATCTTGCTTGCCCGAAAAATGGAACACCGCCGCTGCTAAAATTAAAATTGCCGAATTGATAAATAAGGCTAAAGATAAAGCAATCGTTGAATCGATCGTCCCAAATTTAATCGCTTCTCGCTTCTTTTCTGGGATATCTTCCCAATTGCGAGTTTGGACGATCGATGAGTGTAGATATAGATTATGCGGCATCACTGTCGCCCCTAAAATTCCGATCGCAATATACAATGCCTCTGGATTTCTGACTACTTCTACTTGTGGAATAAAACCGCCGAGTACACCGCCTAAATCTGGCTTGGCAAAGATTAATTCAGCAATAAAACAAGCCCCAACAACACTGATAATGGTAATTACTAATGCTTCAATATAACGGAATCCCTTATTTTGAAGAAATAGTATCACAAACACATCTAACGCCGTAATGCACACGCCTACGGCTAATGGAATATTAAACAATAATTGTAATGCGATCGCACTACCCACCAATTCAGCTAAGTCGCAAGCTGAAATCGCAATTTCACACAATACCCACAGACCAAAGCTAACAGGCTTACTAAAATTGTCCCGACATGCTTGCGCTAAATCTCGCCCAGTTGCCACCCCCAATTTGACACAAAGTGCCTGTAACAAAATTGCCATCAAATTTGATAACAAGATGATGCTCAACAGGCTGTAGCCAAATTTAGCACCCCCAGCTAGATCCGTTGCCCAGTTACCTGGATCCATATATCCAACCGAAACGAGATATCCTGGCCCCGCATACGCCAACATCTTTTTCCAGAAGCTGCCGTTGGTTGGGACGCTTACTGTCCGATGTACTTCTGGTAGTGAAGGAATTTTGTCGATCTGTGACATGGGTTAATTTTCATATTCTTCTCATAATCTTCAGATTAACACACATGCACCTCTAAATTTAATGACTCATTGGTGTCTCCGCGCCGCCAGAATCCTTGACTTTGACAACCTATCGCCAACGCAGAGGCGATAGCCAACGGCTCAAGTATTATCTCTTTTGTTAATCGCCAAATGCTCCAGTTACAATTGCGATCTCTATTCTGGGTATTGACAGTACCTGAAACAGCATTAAATGTTTGATATTTTTCACCACGAAGATAGACTTCAACGGTATAAATTGGATTGCCCAGAGTGTTAGTTCCTTGGCTCGGATTTCGCACCAACCGTAAATAATTTCCTGTCAATGGTGGAGGAGAAACATCAGCTAGTTTACGTTTGGGAATCAATCTGACTTTACTACTGTCGTTGCCTTCGATCGATGTCTAATTGCTGACATTCATTGCAACGATGGTTTTACGCCGATCGCTTGGCACCACTACTGTTTTCTGTCTGGATGCAGACTTGATTTTTCGCGGATGTTCGCCAGTCGCCGAATTTTTCTGACTAGAACCAGACAGGATAAATCTTTCTGTACTAGATTGTTTTCGCTCTTCCCGATCGGCAACACTAATGCCTGGAACTGAGAGATTTAGATCGATCGCTGATGATCGGATTTGTCAATTCTCACTCTAGGGTGGGTTTAGGGGTGAAATGAGCAGTCGTACAGAAACTTACGATAAGCCTATTTTTAACACCTTAACCATCAAGAAGGAAACTGTACCAATTGAAGGATCAAAAATAGAGGAGCCTAAAACCCTTGCTATGCCGTACTCATTTGCAGTACCAAACAGAGTAAAGGTTAATTGGTACAGCTAAAATCTTGACTCTTACCAATTCTTCAGAACAAAAATACTAACGATTTAAACCTTTATGCAGCAACGTTTTCAGCCTTAGCGTAAGTTTCTGTACAGGTACTCATTTGACCCCGTTTAGTGATAAGGGGTAGACCATGTACGCTCGATCGAGTACTTTCACGTTGAAGAATCTTTCACAACGTGAAAGTGTCTCTAGGCGCGTACTTGAGACAATATGGGTAAGATAAAATTCATTATCGCGCGCTTAATTTAGGCTAGAATAGGTGTTTGAGTAGCAAGTAAAGTCGCTCTCTGTCTTGCCTATGAGTTCCCTGCGAATTCCCGTATCCAAACCTATTCCCGTAACCAACTCACCTGAAGTCACTCGTTCTTCTTCGGATCTTCTTGCTGACTTCCTCCGGCTGAAAATTTCTGCCAATACCAGGCGAAACTACAGCAAGGCGATTGCTGATTTTTGTCGTCGTAACTATGACAGCGAAGTATCCAACGACCTTCTCACTCAATTCCTGTCCTTACATCAGCCAGAAGCTGTCTACCAAGTCCTCCAGTACCGACAACTGCTGATTGAGGCTAAATTAGCCCCCAGTACGATCAATGTCCGGCTGTCAGCCCTAAAATCCTTCGTCGATTACGCCCGTCAAGCCGAGCAATGTAACTTCAATTTGGCTGACGTTGCTTGTTTAAAAGTCGAGAGTTATGGCGACACCACAGGGATTGAGGTAGATGGGTTTAAACAGATGCTGCAAATTCCAGATCGCACCACCATCAAAGGGATCAGAGATTATGCCATTCTCCACTTGCTCTGGGCCAATGCCTTGCGTCGGAATGAGGTTTGTAGCTTGGATGTGGGGGATTTTAGTGAATCTGGAAGACTGGCGATTCTGGGCAAAGGCAAGATCCAAAAAAGCCAGATCGATCTATCGCCAGCAACGACAGTCGCGATTTCCCAATGGTTGGCAGCTAGAGGCGATGATCGAGCGTCCGATCCTCTCTTTACGAGCCTCGATCGGCGCAGTAAGGGACATCGGCTGGACGGTAGCACTATTTATCGCTTGGTGCGAGAGTTTAGCGAAGCAGCAGGGATCGATAAGGTAGTTTCTCCCCATCGAATTCGACACAGTGCCATCACCGCATATCTCGATGCCAGCGACGGTAATATTCGAGCCGCTCAATCCTTGAGTCGTCATGCTAATCTCAACACCCTCAGTCGTTACGACGATAATCGCCATAAATATCAAGCGATTGCTACCAATACGCTAGCCGATTTGGTGTAAATTTCTTGAAAATCCCCAAAAGCTAGCGACCGATTGAAACCTAGTCCCAGCAACAACTATAATCTCAAGACGTTCCGCTAAAGTGATTTAGCGGCCCGTTAAATTACCCCCCAAATTCAAGTAGAATTTAGATAGCCGCCTCAGTTACGAATGCCCCCATTGGATGAACTAAATCCCACTGCTACCACCTCACCCTCAAATATCCCATCGGCAACCCCATTCGTTCTCGATGCCGATGAATTACTGGCGGCGTTTACCAATTTCCTCACCTTCGATGTTGGCTCTGGCGGAGCTAGTGCCGAAACGATCCGTACTTACTGGTGTGAAGTCCGCTACTATCTCCTCTGGTGCGAGACAAACCAGCTTCAACCCCTGACTGTCACCAGAGATCAAATTAAGATCTACCGCCATCATCTCGTTTCTCAAAAGTATAAACCCACTACAATTTCCCTCAAGCTAGTCGCCGTCAGTCGGATGTACGATGCGGCGATGGAATACAGATTGCTGACGATTAATCCCGTTTGGGGCGTTAAACCACCCAAACAGCGCAGCGATCCTGCCGAACGGATTACTTATTTAACTACCGCAGAAGCACAAGCTTTGCTCCAGGCTCCTTTAGCCAAACCTACATCGCTCAAGACGTTGCGCGACCAACTCCTGCTAGGGATTATGACTTTAGAGGGGGCGCGGACGATGGAAGTCCATCGGGCTGACATCAAGGATATCGTGCGCGGTTCAATGGGCGCAGGGATTACCGTAACTAGTAAACAACAACAGCGAATCGTGCCGTTGACTCCCGACTTGGTGGATTTACTCGACCGCTATTTACTCGCCAGAAAGAAGGCAGGTTATAGTATTGCAGGCATTACGCCGCTATTTATCAATCTTTACTATCGTCCTCGAAATTTAAAAGCGAGCGAGGAAGATTATCGGCTATCGCGGCGAGGGGTGAGAAAGATTGTTGATGGTTATCTTAAAGCTCTCAACATCAAGCATGGCGAGGGACGGACTCTATCGGCGCACTCACTGCGGCATACAGCGGCTACCTTGGCGATTCAGAGTGGTGCGTCGCTGCGGCAGGTGCAGGATTTACTGGGTCATGCCGATCCTCGGACTACGGCGATTTACACCCATGTTGGCGATAGGTGGTTGAATAATCCGGCTTTAAATTTGGGGATTAATCTCAATCCCGATTGATTTGTCTATTGCTGTTGGTTGTACCGCTGGCGGATAACTGGGGTGAAGATTTGAATCGCTTAACCCCTTAGTTTATTGAGTAGTTACTATTCTAATCGTTGGCTCCAAAATATTGTAGCCTTCCTCGTTAATACTCAATTTTCCACCAACTAACGCCATCCAATTTTCAAATTCGGCAGCATCGGTTTCGGCGGTGTGCCAATGCTTCCTTTTAATCGATGCAATATAAGTAATCTCATCATCGTCGATTAGTTCGACTTTGAGTAGCTTATTCGGCATCGGTACGGCTCTGGGAAATTCGGTCGAGAACTTAATCGAAATCTCCCTTTTAACTACTTTTGCCTGAGCGACTTTTGTTTTGGTCTGTTTTATTTCTTCAGGTACATTTTCTTTCCACTCGAACACCTTAATTCCCGCTTCCAGAATATTGCACCCCTGCTCGGCAATCTGCAATTTTCCAGAGACGACTAGTACCCAAATTTCAAATGCGGCGACTTCGGTTTCGGCTTGGCGGTAACTCTTAGGACTGACTTTGGCTGTGTAAATTGTCCCATCCTCATCGATTAGTTGGATTTCGATCTTCTTATCTGGCGTGAATTTACCTTTAGGTAGTTCGCCACATTTCAGCTTGATTTCTTTGGCGAGTACTTTGGCTTTGGGTATTTTTGTTTTGATGGGTTGTACAGTCATAACAAATAAACAAGAGAAGAGAAGAGAAAAGAAACCATCCATCTTTTCTTTAGACGGTGGAGAAACTGCGATGCTTCGTGCCGAAGCAGAGGAAGCATGTGAAGGTAGAGGATGCGCTTTGCGCTTACGACTTCACTCTGGGCACCTTTGCGGTGTCTTGGTGCGCGGAGGCGTTCTCTTCTCTACCTTTGAGGCTCGCGGGAACGAGAAGAACAAAGCAAAACGCAATTTCAATTTTAAAATGGGGCTAAGAACGGTAAGCTTACCTGGCGCGAATAAAATTTAATTTTAGATCGAGTTTCGGATATGTAAAAGCCACCAATCTGTATTCGGTTGATTTCTTATTGACAGTTCGACTCACTATCGCCAAAGGCGAGGCTACACCAACAGTACAAACCGCTCACTGCGAGCTTGCTGTGAAAATTCAATCCGTAAAGGTTTAATCGCTTAAATACCTGTGGATACTTACTCTCAACCATGTCCAGCGCAATTCTAGCGACGGTCGGATTAGTCACCGTTAAATAGTCATTCAGCACACTTTCTAACTCCAGTTCCTCCATCTGCCCGATCTGAAGCAGCGTTTGTGCTACGGAACGAAGATTTTCTACAGTGAATTCAGGCGATCCAGATAGGTGTTCTGGCAGGTTAATCTTATCTATACTGGCAAAATTATCGATGTGGATCGCTGATAATAACTGACTTGGGAACGATGTTTGAGGATTTTGCCACTCTTTTACTCGCTCTCGTTGATGGGTTGCTAACTGTTCTAATCGTCTCGTAACACATTCATAGATGTGTTTCACTTCCACAGGTTGAGTACCTGGATAAACTGTGGGCGTATCTTTAATTGCCTGGGAAATTGGGTTTTCTGTCGCACCGAAAGAGTAAATTCTTGTTACGACCTTTTTCCCACGATCGATCGTCCGGTGACGGTGGGAGATGACCGACAGTCCTAAATAACGGGCACTACCAGCCACCAGCCGCATTCGTCCGCGTCCATCTTTCATTCCCAGTGTTTCCATCGCTGTACCTAAAGCTTGAATCTCTCGGTCGTCTTGGTGAAATTCACGACCCGCGAGTTTCCCTAATTGCTCTATTAGTTCAGGGGTGAGTAATTCGTACTTAGGCGCACCTTTAAAAGCCAGAATCGAATTTGCCACAGCATCTAACTTGAACTCGTCATCCTTTAGTTTGACCAGTTTAAGTCCAAATTTCTTGAGAATGCGCCGGAATAACTTAACCGGATCGTGTGGCTGGTTGGGGTTGACATTGATTTTCAAACAGGACTGATAAAGTTTAGAATCAGCAACCTGCTGGGTAATTGCGGCAATCTCTTGTCCGTCGAACTCCCCCTCCATGAGGTCGTGCAAGCCCAATTCTCGCCCGATCCTTACCAACGGCAATGAAGAACGATTTAGTTGGTCTGGGAGCCAGACAGAACCAGTCTCAGCGACAGGTAGCCAAGCAGCTAAATGGTTGATTTCGGCTAGTTCGGGATGGAGGAGGTAATGATAAGTTTCGAGCGTTCTAATCAAGGCTGGATGGTTGTACTTAACCATCTGAATCATTTCGGCTGAATAACTCAGCGTCTGAGTAATCCCTGGTAACTGCTGTTGGGTGAGGTAATATTTATTCGCCAGTAGTCTATCTAATTCATTCGCACTGGGATCGTTTCTAATTTCTTCGTATGTAAGTCTGTCGATATCCGGTGCCTCGTAAATCCGCCGCGACTGCACTACTCGTCGTTCGACTTCAACTCTACCCATCAGATCGTCGGTATCGTCACAACCATCGACATCTTCAGGATCGATCGTGACGGTATATCCATCTGCTACCATTGCTTCGACAAATAGCTCGCGCAGGTATTTCATCTCCTCATTGAGATTGGCTTTGTATTGGTGAGCCAGTTTGAGCCAGAGATCTTCCTTATTGGCATAACTAGTGAGAATTTTCATCGCCTCATCTGCTGCCCCTCGATCCAGCAGCATAAAGACTAGATCCATGTCTTCATGCACCTGACGATCGAATTCATCTTTCACCCACTTAGTAAATGAGCTAGAGTTACCATCATTAATCCGTCCCTGTTGCTCACAGTAAATCACGCGGGGTGCGCTGAAGTCTCGATATCTACCCAGGAATTGTAAGCCGGAGAGAATCCCTAAATTGCCCAGGTGGAAATGGTAATGAGTTCTAAAATATCCAGCTAAATCGATACTGATACCGCTCTCAGCCGTGGGTGAGAGAATCACGATTTGGGGTGAGTATGTCTCCAGATAAACTTTGGGATTGCGAAAGAATAGCTGGATGCTTTCATCACGATCGGTTGTACCATCGATCCGACAGATGCTAGTTTCAGGAATACCAATGCGGATCAGGGATTTTTCGAGGTTCTCACAATGCTTTTGGGTGGTGGCGGTAATTAACAGGTTCGCTCCAGCTAGGGCATCATCGAGAATGGCGCGGGTGACGGTAGATTTTTGATTCACCATCCGCACGTTCATTTGGTTGCGGTAGGTATTTTCGAGTTTGTGGACGAAATCGAATTGCGGATGCAATCGCGCTGTAGGCGAAGACGTATCGAAGATGGTTTCCTCAGCGTGCGTTGCACCAAGCTGCCGCAATTGCCGCAGGAAATCCAGTTCGGTATCGCTGAGATAAGCATCCAGCGCGACGACACCGTAACAATTCTTAACTAGCTGCTCAATATGTGCCAGTCTAACCTGACGCGAATCCATACCATCCTTACGCCGTCCGGCGGTGAGCTTGCTGGTAAGCATATCGCTCAAGTCGGAGACGCATTCATCCAAGATCACAATCTTGTTCGCCATCTGAGCGGGGTCGATTAGCCCTGCTGAGTGATGACAGATGGCTTTGTGATAGTCGGAGTCTAAAAATACTTTATCCTCATCGCCAACGTGATAAAGATCGGGGATGCGATCGCATGTTTGCCGCAGTAAATTATTCCGATACCCAATGAAAATCAATTCTAAGCCCTGTTCTCTTGCCCAAGCACCCAAAGCCTTGAGAACTTCAGTTTTACCCGTGCCTAGTGCAGATTTGATGCCAACGAGAGTATTTTCTAGCCCTGTCTCAGGTATCTCCCACTGAAGGAAGCGATTGCACTGGGTTTTGTTGGGGGTGAAGTGTTTAGATTTTTGATATAGTTTCCGCGCTAGGGGAACGATTGGTGGAAGTGGCGGTGGTAACTGACCACCAGATAGCGGATGCAATCGCGCTGAGGTTTCCTCAGCGTGCGTTGCACCAAGCAACTGCTGGAGTTCGTCTAGACTAGTTGTGCGGAGGAGAAATAAATCCTCCAACTCATCGATATCTTGTCCCGACCACATTAAACGGGGTTTGTAGCCCCATTCCAGCAATTGGTGGTAGAGATTTAGCCAACGGCGGATGACTTGAGGTTTGTGAATATCCTCACCATCAAGGTAGAGATCGATAACTGAAGCTCTCCACCTTAAGAGAGCATCTTTTAACTGTTCGGGAGCAGATAAGAATTGTCCCCCAGCCGCACCGATAACCTGTTGCCCCATTTCGATCGCAGCTAGGTTGGGTTTAGCTCCGGTTCCTTCTGCTAAACCGATTGACTTTAATACTGGTTGGACTCCTAGTAGTTGGGGGTAGGAGAAGGTGAGGGGAATTTCACCGTTGGGGAGGTTGGGTATAGGGCCATTTTCTCGGCTTTTTTCCCAGGTACTCGATAGCCAGCGATAACGAGATTTAGAGGGTTCTCGATTCCGAATTTGGAAGGCGACGATTTCACCTGTGATGGTGTAGATGGGAATCAGAATCCCACCAATATAGCCATTATTTAACCTGTTGCCTTGAATGTTGACACCAGGAAAGCGAGGATTGACGGGTTCTTTGAGTCTTTGGAACTTCTCGACGCTTTTGAAGCCGATTTCTTCGATCTGCTGTCGGGTGAAGCCACGTTTAACGAGATCTTTGCGATCGATCTCGTTTAATGAAAGTTGGGCTAAAATTGCCCGCGCTGCAATGTCTCGCTCTAGGGCTGGTAATGATTCCGCCCGCCGCTGATTTTCAGCTTCTAGTAATGCTTGCTGCTTGAGTTTTTGGTTTTTGACCCATTCTTCTCTTTCTGCTGGGGTCGCTTGACGATCTTCGCTGCGATGTTCGTTCCAATCGACAAGGGGGATATATACGCCCCATTGTCCGTCGCGGGTGTCGTTGAAATAATGATAGTCGGGGTTGCCATATCCACCCGCCCCAGTCATGCACAGGGTTTTGATGGTGGGGGTAATTTTACCGTTTTTGGCAGAAAGCTCGTATGGTTGCCATTTGCACTTTCCTGAAAAGCTAGCGCAGACTGGGCAAGTGTTGCCTAAACCTCTATAGGCGTTGAATTTGGAGTGGTTGACTAGATTGGCAAAATATCTCACTTTCGACTCCTGGGGTGGGAGTCACTAGTCGAAAGGCTGGGCTGTGCTTTAGTTCTCTATCCTTCTCCTTCAATCCAAACTGAGCGGGGGTGTCATTATTCCCATTTTTTGGGGTATAATGACGGTACTTGCGTGGGCCACAACAAGTTTAGTTACGCTTTTGCTTTTTTTGAAGGTTGAAGGATAAAGAAATTTAGACTTTTAACCAGGACAATTCTCCAATGACTTTTAAATCCGGTCGTTTGACCCCAACAAACCCTCTGTTGCATTTATGTGACGGGGGGTTTGTTGGTGCTACGGGTCGATCCGCACGGGAATACTACTAGAATATTATTATGCCCGAATGCGTCGCTTCGATCGGTTTTTTTAGCGAATTCTAAAAGATTTATTTCTTCAGTATTTAATGATGAGTTCGTGAATCGTATCGGAAGTAATCAATTATACCTGCCCTATTTCCGTAGTGGTGTTAAGCAAAAAGCTACAAAATTGAGGATCTGGCACTTACAAATCCTCAATAGTATCAAAGTGCAGAAGTGAGAAAAACTTTTTCCCGCTTTAGCGGCTCTTGAGACATCTTTTCTGTCTTAATTACGCCAGATCGCACTGATATTCTGCGGAATCTGTTGCTAAGATCGGAATTATTAAGTAGAGGTGGTAGCTGTGAGTGACGTTAATGGGCAAAGAATTTTTGAAGTTGATTCTAGCTCCATATTGTCTCCAGATAATTGTTGGAGGTTTTATCAAGATGGAACTATGATTCCATCAGATCGCGAACAGTTTTTGAAAGAGAAGCTTGATGGAGATTGCGATCGAGAAAAAGCTCTAAGAATACTTGGAAACTATGAGAAAAGCGCAGTCGAGGAAATTGCTGAAATCCTCAAAGCGGAAGCTGAGTGGCAACCAGAGACAGAAGCAGAGCGCAAAGCGAGATGGATTAAAGACCAGAAGGAAGAAACTAAACAATATCTATCTAGAACCGCAGATCTTAAAGAAGCACTGCACAATAGAATGAACAATTAAGAATTGCTTGAATCAAAGTTAAGCATAAAAATAGAGAAGGATATTATCCCTCTCTATTTTTTGTAGTTAGATTACCTGTTCGAGATCGTCTTCTATTGTCACTGTCAGTTCGCCAACTACATCGCCATCTCCATCTCCTCCTGTTCCTGCTCCTGCTCCTGCTTTGAGATAAAGGCAGAGATCGATTGCTCTGTTTGAACTTGCGATCGATCGTCGTTAGACGCGCCAGCTTCGTATATCCCTGCCGAGTTGAGGTGGAGATTGTAGCCAAGTTCGGATAGGCGATCTCGTACCATGAGATCGATCCCCGTGTCATTGCCAACAAGAATCTTCGCTTTAGCTGCGATTGCCAGATCGAGCAGTGGTAAGTATTGAGTGCGGAAATGTTGTGCCAGTAGCTCGTTACTAGTGTCTTTTCCAGTCCGATTCCCTGTCACCATCACCACATCAGTCGATTTATAAGTGGTGGTATTAGCATTAGCCGCCCAGTTGTCTCTGTACATAGTAGTGCGACTTTTGGCTTCTAAGGGAATGCCGATGTACTTGTTTGCAGCAAAGCCCATGACAATATCTACTTGAGAACGAGAGGGCAGTTTAGTCCAATCTTTGTTAGTGCCGTAGGATGCGAGAATCGGGTTGTCTCGCTTGATTCCATCTTTGACCAGGACATGATTGACTGCTCTATCATTGAGATAGGTTTGCAGTGTTGCAGCTTCAACTATTGCAAAGTAGCGAGTTTTACCATCTTCGGTGGGGAGTTTGGCCCCGATCGGTAGACCTAAATGATACATTGCTGTGTCCCGCTGCCGATCGTTCACAAACTCAAATACGATTGAATTGTTAATTGCCATTGCCTTACCCTTAAATCGAGTTTGTACCTCACCAGTAATGGGTTTGAGTGCAAAAGGAACGGGCTTTGATTTGCTAAGATCTAACACTGGGATGTTTGTAGACTGCGGATATTGCTCGATCCACTGCTTGAGATTGTTTAACTTAATCGGTACCCACTCGCGAATAACGGGGATATCAGCGAGTTTAGCTTGATAGTCTGCTTGAGAGACAGGCTTGCCCAGTTGTTTAGAGATCGTGGTTTTAACTTTGGGATCTAGTTCTTCAGTGTTTATCCGCAATACTGTATAACCACGACGAGATTCTTCATAAGTATCTGGAATGCCACGTTCTATTTTGGTGTATTTGATTTCATCTCGATCGAAATGTTTTTCTATTTTATGAAGCTTGTTGTCTGGTATGACTAACTGTAACTGCTCCACTTCTTTTAATCCCGACTCATCAACAACAGGCACAGTCACCTTAACTGAAAAAGACTGCGGAAAGGAATTAGAATCAGCTTGACGACGTAGGTTTCGACTTGCCTCTTCCAGCACAGCCTTGACTCTATCGCTCTTAAATTCGGCTGATTTCAACTCCTTGGCTGTTAATTTTGGACTTTGCACTTCATCTTTTTTTGTGCGTTGATAAGTCCTGGCTGGTTCGACATCAGCCCAGACATTGCTGTTGTAAAGAGTATTCTCATCGATCGATACTTTATATCCAACTTGTTTGGGGATGACACTCTGCACCTTAATCGAGATTTCGGTAGCATTCTCCAGTTCGTTAATCCGATTGCTCCAAAATTTTTGTTCGGCGGTTTGAGTAATCTCCCCAATTCTTGTTTCACCGCTGTAAACCTCGATCGTCGATTCCAGTTCGGTTTCTCTCACCATCTCGACTGATATCGATTCAAACTGTTCTTTGCGAATAGTTGTATTGACATTATCTCGATTCTTTTTATCGAATTTATCAAAGTTTACTCCAGATAGGTAGTGAGTTCTATCGTTAATTTCGACTGTACCAGAAAATTTGTTATCGAATATTTTCAGTCGATCTAGTTTTAATTGGGTGGATTTACCCTCGCCCAATATTGCGATAATCTCTGGGGCGAGGTTGCTAACCTGAATATCGATCTGCTCGGATGGAACTATTAATCTGTAGCTGGGTGTCTGAGTGCGGACAACGTGGAGATCTTTAACCTGCCCACGATCGATTAAATTCTTCCCTTCGCTGGTAAGTTTGCCCACCAGTACGGATCGCTGGGTTCCTGCTTCCAGTGGCGATTTAAACGTGACGGTGTTGTAGTTAGGCTCGATCGTGCCCTGGAAGCTAGTCTTGTCAAGCAGTTGAATACCATAGCCAGTCAATTCACCAGCTTCGATCCACTGCTGTTTACCATCAACTTCTGCCTGTGCTTTGAGTTGTTTCGTACCATCGCTACCCGCCATCACAAAGTACTTGGTGGGTTTGGTGAGGTAATCTGGATATTGGGTATCCATAATAATCTGCCCCGCTCCCCGATCGAATATAAATTCATTCAGCGTCTGGGGTAAAGCACTCAACAAAAAGTCTTGAGAGATGGCTTTCTCTCCCACCATTTGAGCGGTAGCAGCAAATACTTCACGCTTATCCCAGCCTCGCTGCTCGATTTGGGCGCGGAAATCTGCTAGGACTTCGCAGGATTCGGCTTTGAGTTCGTCAATGCGGTTATGAAGGACTTCAAATTCAAAATCGCCAATAGGCTGTTTGCCTTCAGTCATAGCCGAAGTTTTGGCGATCGATCCTAGTGTGTATTGGTAGTCGATCCCTTCCCAGGTTGACGAACGATCGGGATAAAAAGTCACCAAGCCATTGCTAGCCTCGATCGCTCCCTTGCCTTCGAGTTGGCGAAAAGTGTTAATCTCGCTGACATTACAGTCGCCAATGACGACTTTACTGCCATCGTTGGTGTAGATATTGAGGACGATCGGTTTACCATATTTGAAATCATCTAGGGCTTTTTTCTCAAGCGCGATCGTCGATTGAAGATTCTGGTAATCATCGCGGAAATTGGCGACCATCGCCTTCATTTCTGGCTCGACTGGAACAGACCGCAATTGACCGATTAGTGCGTTCAAGGTCATGCTACTGCTCGTTGGTAGCCGATTCTGGTGGTTCTCCTCAACGATGAATCGTTTGAGTAGTTGGATGCCAGCATCGAGTTGGGGTAGCTTGTCGGTGACGGCATAGACTGTCCCCTCGCTGGGTTTGACTCCAGATTTGACGAAATCTACCGCTCGTTGATTTTCTCTATCTACGACTTCAATACATTTGCGGAGCACGACGGTTTGGTAATCGCGTAAGTAAGTGTCGATCTGGGCGGGATTGTAGTGATAGTTGGGAGTAACATCGATCTTTTCGGTGAAAATCAGGGGTAGATTAGTGTCGGGATCGATCGTTCGCTGGTTACTCGTCAATGGTTGAGAGAGATCGATAATCTTACTTAACCGTTCGCGAACGCTTGCGTAATTCTCAAGATAGTCCACCAGTAAAGCTGGATCTGCCTTACCCTCACGGATTGCCGTCAGTTTCATTGACTTGACTTTCTCCATATCCTCAATCAGATCTGAAGGAAAAACAATCCCCTTCTTCGCATTGATTGGTTTAGCCGCAAGAGTTGCAGCGTGATACGCACCCAATAACTGTGCGATCGGTTTTCTCACCATATAGAGATAGTTAGCTTGAGCGCGGGGATTGTCTATCTGTTCTTTGATGAAATCGACGCTATAGAAAGGTGTGAACCGCTCGAACGTGGCTTGAAGTTCTGGCGGAATTTCAAGTTGTAAATTAACATCTGGCTCGACCAGGGATTGTGCATCCACTCGATACTTTTGAAAAGAGCTGTAAATTAATTGCAGCGTCTCGGTTTTGAGCTTTTCGGCAGATCGGCGATCTGCTGTTGATAACTCTCCATCCGTACTGGTAATAATAAAGTCCAAACTCGCATAGAGTTTATTGATTTTGCTTAGTTCGCTATTGATAATCCCTACATAATCTTTCAACCGTTCGACTACCATCCCAGGTAAATCTTCACTCTGGATTAATTGCTTCTTGTCCTTAGAAACGAAGTGCATCAACTTTTCTGGAGTGAGGTTATCGACGACTTCCTGATAAAAATTGGGATAATCTCGTTCGGCAAATAGGGCGATCTGATCCCCATCGAAATCCGCCTTCATCGCCTCCAAATTCGTCCGCCAAGATGCTTTTGCAGCTTCTAATGAGCCAAACTCTTCGATAATCTGTTGATAGCTTTGGGGGTCATCCTGCTCGATCTCAGCCAGTGTTTGGCGACCGATATAGATCGCATCGGGGATAATTCCCTCTAGTTCGGGATTGAGGAAGAAGGAAATATCGTTATTGACTGTTACTGCTTGTACTTGTCCGCGATTGAGAACGGGAAACCTCAGCGCGACATGTTTATCGCCAGTAGTTAATCCTGCTCCAGCAATCTGATTGTGCTTGAGTTCGCCACAGACTACTATCGGGCGAAACTCACCCCGCATTGATGAGATCGCTCCTTCATTAATATTCTTAATTTGTCCGTCCACGTATTCCTGGAGGTTCGCGCGGACGCTAGGTAATTCGAGCAGTCCCCAGTTCTTGGATTCTAAGATCGTATCGATGAACGCGATATTTCCTGGTAGTTCGACTTCGGGTTTGCCCTTTCTTACTTCTTCCTGTTGGGAGATTTTGAAGGTGCGGACGTAATCTTCTGCCAGACTGATCAGATCCATCTGTTTCTGTTGCAAATCTTGAATCGCTGTCTGGACGGGAATGCTCACATCTTTTGCCAATCCCAGGGCGTATAAGTCCTGCACCGAACCGAGTTTGGCGGTAGTTTGGCGAAATCGTTCGGTTCTAGTGATAAACAAGTCTTGAGGATTGACTTGATGGATGCCGATTTCAGGGGGCAATTTACCACCGCCTAAACCTTTGAGCATTGATGTGGTGAGAACCAGATCCACATCTACATCCACCCCATGAGTGGCAAAGTATTTCTGGAGATTGAGGGGAGTAACTGTACCTTTGATATAGTAGGAGCCGATTTGGGGATCGAGGCTGTATCCGCGCACTTGGGATAAGCCGACATCCTCAATTAATTTCATCCGTTCGCCCACGGATCGATCGATTATGCTCGCACCATCTGCGGCAATATTCCGAATCGCGATTTCTGGGATATCGTAGTTATTCTGACCCGTTTCATGGTCTACTACCAATACTTTCAACGGACGATCTAGGGATTGGCTTTGTCCTTTAGCGAATAAACCCCTGGCGTAACCTGGAATCTGAGTTTCTAGGGGCATCAATGTCTTAATTGCCGCCTTCACTTCGGGAGTACCAAAATAGAGTTGAGCCGAGCTTGTAGCTAGTAAGACCGTGCCTTCAGGAGTATGCTTGGTGAGGTCGTCAGCGTTGATATATTTAGAGTAGGGAGCGACGTAGAATATTGGCTGTTCGCCTTCTTTAAGTAATCCTTGCCTCCTCAATAATTGTTCGATAGCGGTGCCTTCCCTAATCTCCGATCTAATCGTGCCAGTAGTCAAACCGATTTGTGGTCTTCTGTTGATGAGGTCATAATTGATTAATTCGATCGACATATTGGTATTTCCTGGTGATTGATTATCGTTCGCGGAGGTGGAAATTATTGGTAGAGAATCGGCGGGAGTTGTTGGTTCGGGCGAATTTGAGGTGTCTGGGGAGTTGGGAGTCGGTGGTCTGGGTTGGTTTCGGACGGGAGCTGCTGGAGGTTCGGGTGAGTTGGGAGGATTCTCAATCTCAGGTACTTCGGGGAGTGCTAGTTCGCAGATTGAGGCGATCTGTTGTCGGTTAAATTCTAGTAGTTCGATGGCAAAATTCTTGGCTCGTTCGCCGATCCAACCATCGGGAATGCGATCGAATAGTTGAGTAACTATTTGACTGTCGATTTGAGTAATCCGCTCCATCCAGACTCTCACCGCGTTTGGTTTGATTGAAACTACTGTTGCTAGCATTCCACTCATGCTTAGGCTGCGACCTTTACTACCAGAAAAAGCAGAACTTTGATTCTGAACGTGATTGGCTGGATCTAAATCTAAATACTCTTCCTCAAAAAGTAGATAACCCAAGCCCAAACCGTGGTCGTAAGTCGGGAGTAATTCTTTCCTCCCAGTAGTCGTATCGATCTGAATCCCCCAATTCTCATAGTGGCGGTCGATGTTATCGATCCAATAATCAAAAACAAGATATCCAGCTAATAGATCGGCAGCAGTTTCAACCTGTGGAGGGAGAGTATATTTAAGCGGAAGAGCTATCCGATCGAGGTCGGCTGTGGTCAGAACAGTCTCGACCGTATATGAATAATTGCCTTGCCCAAAACATTGATTTAATAAGCTTTTACCAGATTGTTCATTATGATTAGGCTGCAAATAGTCACCACTGATAATTGCCCTCCGCCCATCAAATAATTCAGCAAATTCATAAGTAGCAGCCGGAAGATCGATTAGTTTAGCTAACTCGTGGGTGATTTTCTCGACCCAAGCTCCATTCAAGCTTTCTTCATCAAATTTAAGAATAACTGTTCCAGAATCGGGTAGGTTTACTCGATATTTTTCAGCGGCTCCGCCTTCAATTTCTTGAGCATTTTCAAAAGCCACCGCTGAAATTTCTAATACCGAGAAGTTAGTCATACAATCACTTTTCCTGTAACTAACTCAAAACATCGATTAGCATAAAGATCGACTTTGCTTACAACTGCAACTAGAATTTTATTGCCCAAGTATGGATCGTCGCTAACATTAATAAGCTCGATTTCAGTAATATCATTTCCCAATAAAGAGAAGTAAGGAGGAAGTAAGCCTAATTCATCTGATGCTACTTTAACTACTACTCTCCCGTTCGAGGCAAGATCGTACTGAAGTTTGGAATAAGCTGCCAGATTAGATTTAACATCAGAATTTACTTCCTGTAAGACACAGTAAAACTGATATTCACCGTAACTGTTTGGTTTGATAATCGGACAAATATCATAGCTATCGCCATTAATATTACCTCCAGTAATAGCGATAAAGGTGAGGCGATCGATGTTAGGATAATCCAAGCCTAAAAACTTGCATCTGCGTTCTGTATCAGGACGTAGGCGAGGCATTCTAACGCTAAAAATGTCAGGAATTGTATAGGCAATTTCTTTGCCATCAACTGTGGGCAGGGACACCATTTCAGCCATACCTCGATACTTATGTGCCAATCGTTGATATGCACGAGTATGGGTGGCTTCATAACCGCGATCTGATTTGACAAGTCTCATCAGTGGTTGCCATTGCCCATCTTCTGGTACTACCCAGCCTAAATATAAGCCAATGATTTTGGATTCCTCGATCTGAGCAATGCCGCTGTGCCAATTTTGAACCGTAGTCATACTTTTATCCTGGAACTTAACTTTAAGATGAAGATAACTAGAATCATTAAACTTTGCTAACGATCGAAGCAAGTTTTATCCACGTTCTTATTTTAGCAAAAATAAAGTTATAATATCCAAATTTAAGATTTTGGAATTTAGTCAACCGATCTACAGCATTCATTTTAGTTTCATTTGAAAATAATTTAATAATTTACACTATAGCTTGTTTAACTATTGTAAATAACAGTTGCCTCGATTCTCGCTATAATTCTAATTGGGAATATCATCCTCATCTTCCACATGTCTAGAGATGATTTTAGGCGGCGGTGGTTTAGTAGATTGAATTGTCATACCTATAAAATTCTGATGACTTTGAGCTAGAAATCTCTGAATCCTTACTCTCATTAATAATGGAATTTCGCTGTTTTCGGGGTGAGCTAAATGATGAAGAATTGCCCGACTTGCTTCGATGAATTCGATTTCTGTCGGATTGGTAATTATCCCTGGCAGATCGCAGATATTAAAGGTATCTGTTTCGTCGTCCGGCTTCTCTAAATTGCCCCAAACTCGTGCGTGTTGATTTCGCACCCAATTGAGCTGCCAATCGTAATTACATAGTTCTTGAAAGTACTTAATACTGTCTCGATGTCCGTTACTGACAAACCAGAAACTATGTCTGATATCATCGGTAAGAATACCTGAGAGATTTATCCATTTCAAAAACTTTACTTGAGAGTGGCTGGCTAACTTAACTACTAATCTTTTATGAGTATGCGCTAATTTGAAGATTTCATCGGCAGCTAAACTATTGGTAATAAAATATTTACTAGGAGTGTGAGATTCTAATAGAGCGGGATTGTAGATTTCGCTTAATGACGAGTTAGGGCTGGTATCGACAACGATCGGAATGACTTGGTAATCTTTGAGAAACAAACTTTCAGTCAAGGCTCTAACCGCCCAGGATTTACCTACCTGTGGTAAATTACCGCCAATCCAATGAATTTGAGCCATCAGTTTCGCCCCGCATAAGTCAGCTCGATCTCTGTATCATTTTTAATACCTAATTTCTCAACAATTCCTGCTTTAACTTCCATCACCGCATCATATTTTTGTGGAAGTGAATAGTTGGTACATTTATCGGTACAGGGAGTCACGTTGGCATATAGCCCCACGACTCGGTTCTTGTTGATAAAAATCAGATCTGTAGCAAATTCCATTCCTTTACCACTAAATGTCAATGGTTGTTGAGTCGTGGTTTGATATAACATTCCCCGATCTGATGGAATATCTGGGCGATGGGTTAAGCCCGTTTGTTGAGTAATAGCTGTTTTTGCCACTTCTAATTTAATTGCCTTATTGCCAATCATCGCCTGTGCAGCTATTGGCAAAATTATTGGCTTGTTATTAGTGACTTTAAATAAGCTACTAACATCAACTCCATGTAAGTAAATTGGAGCTAATAGCATCACTAAATATGGAAGTTGCGCTTTAGTCAGAAAGACTCTTTTGTTGTTGAAATTAAGCATTGGTTTTAGGGGGAAAGGGGAAAGGGTTTTGATGTAAGCTCAATCCAAAATCCTCTCCCCTGCTCCCAACTCCCAACT